>CAMLLE010000539.1 GCA_946480555.1 uncultured Verrucomicrobia subdivision 3 bacterium | reverse complement strand
CATCGGCACGGTCAGCATCGGCTCCGCACCGCCCTGCTTGCTTTCGCTCACGTGGGAGTCGCCCGCTTCACCTGGAATGTTGGGACCAGCTTCCAACGATTCGAAATACCAGTCGAACGCGTGATTGCGAACGTTGTCGCGCCAGTTGTAGCGGGTTTCGGCATTGCCACCCGAGCGGTTGACCAGCGCGTTCAGCTGTGCGAGCTGGTTCGACGAAGCGAACGCCACGCCATAGATGAGCGGATCGATCGCACGGCGATTCTTGCTGGCGTCGAGGGTGATGCTGATGGGTGCGTTGGTGACGAAGACCGGCGGAGGATTCGAGCCGAACGTCAGCGCGACGTCATCCACGTAGAACGTCGGAGTGCTGTCTTCGCTGAGCGCTTGAATCCAGATCCCATCGAAGTCTGAAGCGTTCCCCACGTCCAATGCAGCGAGCGAGACAAATTCCTGGCGCCAGGAATTCGCCGGCAGCGGATCCAAATCAACCCCGGTTTGCTGGACGCCATTGCGCGTGGCGTAAACACGCACCAGTTGTCCGCCGACGCCGCCGTTGATCCAAAACGTCAGATTCGAGAAGCCGCTGCCGGACTGGCTGGCGTGATGCAAGTAGAGCGCTTCCCAACCGCCGGCCGAAACGCTGATGGAAGTTCCGCTGCGCGCAGGCGAAGCATTGCCGAGGTTCACCGTTGCCCAGCTCCAATCCAGCCAGCCGTTTTGCAGAGAATCGGTGTAGATCGTCTGGCCGGACTGCGCGGTGAGTGAACCGGTGCTCAGCCAGCCAATCACGAACGCCAAACTCCACAAGGACGGATGCTGGACGTTTCGTCGGATGAACATGAACGGAAGGTCGCAGATCGTGTGCCGCGCTTCCATGCGGCGTTTCCCTGTCATCCCACGCGTTGGAGTGGACGGCGGAAGCCCGAGCTTGCGCATCCCAATTGCAACCAGCCGTTCCAGATCACGCCTCTTCCGCGCTTTCAGCGCGAGGTTGCCTGGGCCGGTCAACCCAACCCTGAACGTTTGAAACGAACGAGAGCGCAGAATTTCTTCCGCGCTCCCTCCCTTTGTCTGAACGTGGCCCCAAACTCAAGTCTGCCCGGTGAACTCTTCTTCCACTTCCAATGTTCCTCCGGAGATGTTCACCCGGCCTTCCAAGATCAGCAGATTCCCTTCGCGCGAGCCGGAGCCCGAGGCGTTCAGCATCACTTCCGTGCCGGACCGGTTCTGCGTTGTGAATGAAGTCCCGATCGCGACGCCGCTCACATCAAACTGCAACGGCAGCGTGCCTTCACCGAGGTCGCGCAAAACAAATCGCAGGACATAGTAATCGACTTCCAAAGCGCGACCGGTGCGCAGATTGCGATGTGAGCTGAACACCGATTCGCTTTGCGGCTGGATCTCAACATAACCGGTCACGTCCACCGGATCGGCCGCGCCGTCGCGGACTTGCACCATCGACGCGCCACTGTCCAGCCGCGTCACCAGCACCAGCCTGCTCGAGCTGGAGAACGTTTGCCCCATGGCCGTGCCTAGCGTTTGAATCACCTGCCGCGTATCAACCCGCGCGCGGTCCACGTCGGTGGATACGAAATGGCCGTTGGTGACGGTTCGGCCCTGTCGCAGGCCATGCAGATGCACGGAGATGTTCTGCACCAGGTTGGTGGTTTGAGCGAAACACTGCGCGGCGGACAAGCTGAGCAGCAGGCAGGCAATGGTCTTCAATGTTTTCATGGTTATCCTTTCAATCTCGCGCAAGCTGTCGTGACGGCTTGCAATTGAAGATGTCTTGGGCAGCTGAAGTACCACGGCCGCGTTTGCCGCAAATTTGAGGATGCCAATCGCGACGAAGGCTTTCCTGAATCCCGGCCGCGTTTTGCTTTAAGGTTAATCAGGTCGCACGACGATGTTGAACGCGGTTTCTGGCATTCGGCGCAGCGCTTCATTTCGCAACTGTTCGAATTTCATGCAGTCGCTTCTCCGTTTTGCAAACGCAGGTTTTGCCTCGAAACGGGATGGCGCCCGGATGGAAAGCGGACAGTTGCGGGCAACAGCGGGGAGTTGCACGTCCATCAGGCGTGAAATTTCTGTCTCGCAATGAACCAGGCACAACGTACTCACCGCGTGTCCGGATTTTTTGCGTGCGCTTTGGAGGCAGTCGGGTAGAACTACGGCGCCTATGTTTTCGCTGCAACGTCTGCTTGGTAAGGAAGACATGTTCTTCCAACTGTTGGAAGCCAGCGCTCAGGAAGCGCGCAACAGCGTTCAAACCCTCATGAAACTCAGCAAAGCGCTGGACCAACCGGCGTCCGTGCAGGAGTTCGCCGTCGCCCGGCGCAAGGACAAGCAGATCACCAAACAGATCACTGAAGCGGTTTACACGACCTTTGTCACCGCGCTGGAACGGGAGGACATCGAAGCGCTTTCCAACGCCCTGTATAAGATTCCCAAGACGGTCGAGAAGTTCGGCGAGCGCGCGCTGCTGGCGGCACAACATGTCCAAGGCGTGGATTTCAGCCCGCAGATCGCCCTGCTCGACAAGGCCACGGTCACCGTGGTGGAGATGGTCAAGAGCCTGCACAAAGGCGTGAACCTGGATGAAATCCACAAGCTGAACAGCCAGCTGCAGCAGATTGAAGGCGAGGCAGATGACACCATCATGACCATCTTCAAGGAGTTGTTCAGCGGCAAATACGACGCTGTAAAGGTCATCGTATTGAAGGATCTTTATGAGCTGCTTGAAAAAGTGGTCGATCGTTGCCGCGATGCCGGCAACGTCATTTCACACATCGCGCTGAAAAATTCCTGACGCCTCATGACGCTCGTTCTGACGGTCATCCTGGTGGCGTTGATCTTCGAATACATCAACGGCTTTCACGACACGGCGAACTCCATCGCCACGGTCGTTTCCACGAAAGTTCTAACCCCGCGCCAGGCCGTGGTTCTCGCGGCGTTCACCAACCTGCTCGGCGCGCTCTGGGGCACGGCTGTGGCCAAGACCATTTCGTCGGGACTCGTCGATTCAAAAATCGTGTCCCTGTCATCCGCCGTCATCATCTGCGCGTTGATGGGCGCGATCGTTTGGAATCTGATCACGTGGTGGTTCGGC
>CAMLLE010000538.1 GCA_946480555.1 uncultured Verrucomicrobia subdivision 3 bacterium | reverse complement strand
GTCACTTACAACTCGGCGATCCAGCTTGAAGCCAGTCAGCAGCTGCTCGGTCACGGCGTGAATCTCGAGGTTGCCGGACAAACATTGGAAACAGCGACCGCGAATCCGACGATTGCGCCCGCCAGCGGAAACGCCGTGGTGCTTTCCACGCAGAACACCATCCGCGGATTGGATGTCGTCCCGCTCAATGGCAAGGGCGTGGTGGGAACGAACTTCACTTCGCTCACCCTGGGGGTTGCTTCCGTTACGGCGAACGGCGGCGCCGCTCTGGATTTGAACAACGGCAGCGTGACGGCTGAGCTCGCGGCATTGAGCAGCACGAACAGTCCGGCGGAAGGCTTGAAGCTCGTGAACTTGACTGGAACCTTGACCGCCAGCGCAGGCACGGTCACGGGAGCTTCGGGCACTGATCTCGACATCAATCAAGGAAGCGCCACGATCAGCTATGGCGGCGTGTTTACCAATTCTGCCGGCCGTTCCATCAGCATCCAGAATCTCACCGGCGGTTCGGTGACGCTGAGCGGGACCATTCACGACACCGGCACGGGAATCCTGATTCAGAACAACAATCTCTCGAGCCCGACCATCACGTTCAGTGGATTGGCGAAGGTGCTGAATACGGCTGCCAACCCGGCGCTGACCATCTCCAACAATTCGAGCGCCACGGTTGCGTTCATCAACGGCGGCCTCGACATCGACACCACCACTGCTCCGGCGTTGCGCATCGGCGGCGAAGGTGTGGTCACGATCTCCGGCGGCGCGAACACGATTACGAGCACTTCCGGAACTGCGCTGGCCGTGGTTGGCGGCAGCAGCACGGTCACCTGCGACGCGAACGTCAGCAACACCACCGGCCGCCTGATCGATATTCAGAACCGCACCGGCGGAACCATCACGCTTTCCGGCACGTTGAACAACAGCGGCACCGGCATTCTGGTGCAGAACAACAACAGCGGCTCGTCCAAGACGATTCTTTTCTCCGGTTCCGCGGTAAACTTGAACACGGCCACCAGCGCGGCGGTTTCATTGCTGAACAACACGGGCGCCACCATCAACTTCACCGGCGGCGCGCTGGACATTGACACGACTTCCGGCACCGGCTTCAACGTCTCCGGCGGCGCAGCGGCCATCAACGTGACGGGATCCGCGAACACCATCGATGCCACGACTGGCACGGCCTTGAGCGTGGTGAATTCCATGATCGGATCGGACGGCCTGACCTTCCGACGGATCGCCTCCAGCGGTGGATCGAACACCGGAATCATTCTCGATAACACGGGCAGCGCGGGCGGCCTCACGGTTACAGGCACGGGCAGCGCCGGTTCTGGCGGAACGATCGCCAGCAAATCCGGCAGCGATGGTGCGACCGGGCAGGGCACCGGCATCTACCTGAACAGCTGCGCAAGCGTGGCGCTGGCGTCCTTGCAGCTGAACGATTTCAACAATCGCGCCATCTACGGTTCGGGCGTGGCGAACTTCACGCTGGTGAATTCCGTCATCAACGGCTCGAACGGCGACAGCGCCGCCGACGCCCTGTCCGATGGCGATCTCGCGAATGACGACGCGTGCGTCAGCTTCAAGAACCTGACGGGTTCCGCAACGATCGCGAACTGCACCATCACGGGCGGATTCGAGGACAACGTTCGCGTGATCAACACATCCGGCACACTCAATCGATTGACGATTACCAACGTGACGTTCGGGTTGAACAGCACCGCCTCGGGTGACAACTCGCTGCTGATTCAGGCGCAGAACGCAGCGGTCCTGAATGCCACCATCCAGAACAGCACTTTCAGCGGCGCGCGCGGCGACGTGTTCCAGTACGACATCGCCAACACCGCCACGGGCGACCTCGTTTTCACGGGCAATAACTGCATCAACACGCATTCGGCGATCGCGGCGGGTGGTGGCGGTATCACGATCTCGGGCGGTGGCGCTTCCGGCGCGAGCCCGAATCTCACTTACGACATCAACGGAAACACGTTCCGCGGTGCGCGCGGCGATGCCATCCTTGTCGCCCTTCAAACCGGCGCGGGCACGTTCAACGGAAGAATCCGCAACAACACGATCGGCACGGCGGGCACGGACAAATCCGGTTCGAGCGAAGCCAGCGGAATCGAGGTGCGCGTGGTGAACAGCACCGGAACCCAGAATGTCACGATCGACAACAATCAGGTCCGCCAGCACAGCAATTACGGCATCTATCTCGCCACCGGCCAGGGCGCGTTGAACGGCGCGCTCAACGCGACGGTGATCAACAACACGATCGCCAATCCCTCCACCTACGACTTCAGCGGATTCAAGCGCGGCATCTATGTGGAGATGGGCGCTTCGACGGGAGATGCTTACGCAGCGTGCGTGGACATTCGCGACAACACCACGGCAGGCTCGGGCGATGGCGGGGCGGGAGGGCCGGACATACGGCTGAGACGAATCGTCAGCACTTGCACCATCCGCCTGCCTGGTTACCTGGGCGGCGCGACCGATCTCACCGCGGTGGCGAACTTCATCGCCGGTCAGAACTTCGGCACCGAAACGGTCACAGCTAGCGGCAGTTTCTCAGGCGGTGGTTCCTGCCCGACTCCATAATCCAGCAACCTGAGAAAAGGAAACTTCATGAAACGCTTCAGCCAATTTCTCTCGCTCGCAACTCTCGCGCTGGGATGGGTCGCCACGCCGGCAGTGGCCCAGATTTCGTTGAACCTCGGCGACGTTCCCAACGGGCAGGTCGTGACGATCACCTGCGACGTGACGGTTAACGACCCCCTGCCAGTTGGAATCTTCGCGATCACCAACCAGGGCACATTCACGGGCAACAACTTCGCGGCCAAGCTCACTGACGATCCGGATTCGTTCCGGTTGGATGATCCGACCGTGACGACCATTCCGGCGGAAGTTGATTTGGGCGACGCGCCGGCCAGCTATCCAGTGTTGCTCGCAGATGATGGCGCGCGCCACGTCGTGCCGTTCAGCGGGGCGACGCTCTTCCTGGGTTCCAATGCTCCGGACGTTGACAGCGACGGCGTGCCGCACGCTTCGGCTTCAGGTGATGATCTTGCCGGAACTGCGGACGAAGATGGCGTGACCTTGCCGGGAATTTTCAATGCAAAC
>CAMLLE010000537.1 GCA_946480555.1 uncultured Verrucomicrobia subdivision 3 bacterium | reverse complement strand
CGCTTCTTCGCGCGGCTCGTGGCCAAGGCGCTGGCGGAAGATCTCGGGCCGATCTTGATTTTCGCACCGCGCCGTCAGGCCGCCGAAGCCATGGCAAACGAGCTCGCCCGCCAGCTGCCCAATCCGAATCCGCTGCATCTCAGCGCGGAACAGAAGCTGGTCGTGGGCGATCACCTCACGCGCATGCTCAAATCACGCGTGTGCTATCACCACAGCGGGCTCAGCTACGCCGCGCGCGCCGGCGTTGTAGAACCGCTGGCCAAAGCAGGACAGCTCCGCGTGGTGGTGGCGACGATGGGTCTGGCTGCGGGAATCAACTTCTCCCTTCGCAGCGTTGCGGTGGCGGCGGATTCCTATCGGCGCGACAACATTGAACAACCGCTGCGTTCGGACGAAATCCTGCAGATGTTCGGGCGGGCGGGACGGCGCGGGCTGGATGAAACGGGTTTCGTCCTGGTTTCCGCGAATGAGATTCGCCTGCGTGATGCACACGCCGCGCACCTGTCGCGCAGCGGCGCGGTGGATTGGAGCGCCCTGTTGAATTTGATGACCGCCGCTGCGCATGCCGGGCGCGATCCATTCGCCGAGGCCGTGCGGGTGCAGGAGCGATTGTTCACAGTGAAACCGATTTTCCTCGGCGTGGAAGAATCACTGAAGCATCCGGAAGTTCCCTGCGGATTGAAGACCGACGCCGAACGAGCGCGCCACGTACGGCGTCTCGTGCGCGAAATGATCAACAGCCGCGGCAACTGGGAAACCGTCGCGCCCGCCGTGGAGCGTCCGTTGAAGGATATTTTCATCGTTTCATCTCCAGAATCTCCAGCGAGAGAAACGCTGGGAGGGAAGAGTGGCACGCGTTCCACATCCCTCGCGGAGGAGGGCTCAAAGACGAAAGATGAAGACGCGCGCGCGAACGCGGTGAAGCCAGAACTCCGATCCATTCTCTCGGAACCGGCCGCATTGGAGAAAATCGGAACTGGCATTCTCGTGCAGATCGGCGAAGAGAATGGCCTTCCGATTTATGGCCGCGCCTCAACCGTGGCCGACCAGTTGCACAACGACCGAATCATCATTGCGAAATGGGTCCGGCGATTGACGAACTGGACCGGACGCCAGGCAACGCTCGCGGTCTGGAACGAACAGCTGGTTCCCCTGCTCTCGCGCAAACTGGAAACGCAACGCACACCGGTGATCCGCTTCGAACAGCACGGCCACAAATTCATGGTGCTCGTCAGCATTGCAAATCTCACGATGCGTGTGCCGGTGGACAAGCACGGTATCGGACTGTGGCGTCCGCACGAACGTGAAGTGCTGCCCTACGACTGCGCCCAATGCAGCCTCGTGCCGACCTGCAAGCGTCTGCCCACCACCACGGGAACCGCACTGCTCTGGCGGCGATTGCACTTGGTCGATGCCGCGGGCGTGCCCACGCTGCGCGGGCGCGTCGTCAGTTTCTTTTCCCAAGGCGACGGACTGGCCATCGCTGCAGCGCTGGAGGACGACCGTTATCCGCTCGATGAATTGATCTACGACCTGGCGAACCTGGACGCGGGATTCCGTTTCTGCGGTGACGACAATCGTTGGGCCGGACGACTGGCGATTGCGTGCCATCAAAAGTTCGGTTTGCAGTCCATTCCCGGTTACTTGGAAAACGGGATGCCGCCAAAATACGGGGCCGGCGCTGAGCAGGTGGTCGCATCCGTTCATAAGAATCCGATGAACAAACACGCGTGGGTCACGGATCGAACCGGCGCCGGCGACATCGATCGCGTGATTATTGAATGGCGCAGTTTGCTCCGGCAGATCACGCATGCGCCGAGTCTGGATTGGGCGCGCTGGAAGGGTCTGCAGATGCTGGCGAAGACCATCCTGAATGAAACGGAATCACCCACGCTGACGGACTTGCCGGCATTGGAATATCACCAGACCAAGCGAATCGATCATCGGTTGCATCTGCGGCGGCATTAAAGCGACCGCCGAAGTCCACACACAGATCCAACGAACGTCCCGCGCAGGACATCTCCAAGGGCGGAGGACGGAGGCTCGAGTCCATCGTTTCCAACAAACCAGTTGCACTTCGTCAAAACAGGAGTAAAAACCTGATTGTCAGTGTGTTTTGGGCGTCCGACGGGGCTGGTTGAGAGCACAACGCAAATCTCGGTTCCTCACCAATTAGTTGTGCCTTGGGAATAACTTTACCCATTATGTGGTGGTTTTTGGCTTGAATGCCGAAAACAGCTTTGAAAGTGTAGGCGCCAATGTATCTCAAAAACTTAACCGTTTTAGGATTCAAGTCCTTCGCGGACAAGACTTCACTCAATTTCGAGCCCGGCGTGACCGGCATTGTGGGCCCAAACGGTTGTGGTAAGTCGAACGTGTCAGACGCAATCCGTTGGGTACTGGGAGAACAATCGGCCAAAGCGCTGCGCGGTGGTGAGATGGCCGACGTTATCTTTAACGGAACCGACGGCCGCAAGCCTCTCGGCATGGCCGAAGTCTCAATCACGCTCGGCGATGTGGACGAAGATCATCTGCGCGCGGCTGGTGTGGATGTCTCCTACAACGAGGTCACCGTCACGCGCCGCATCTTTCGCGACGGCGGCAGCGAGTATTTCATCAACAAGATTCCGTGCCGGTTGAAGGACATTCAGCAGCTGTTCATGGGAACGGGCATGGGCAAGACCAGCTACAGCATTTTGGCTCAGGGGCAGATCGCCCAGATTCTCTCCAGCAAACCGGAAGATCGTCGCATGATCTTCGAGGAAGCAGCGGGTATCACGAAGTTCAAGGCGCAGAAGAAGGAATCCCTCCGCAAGCTGGAATACACCGAGCAAAATCTCCTGCGCGTCGCCGACCTGATCAAGGAAGTGAAGCGCCAGATCGGATCGCTCCAGCGCCAGGCCGGAAAAGCTCGGCGCTACAAGGAAATCGCCAATCGCCTCCAGCATCTCGATACGCAGCTCGCGCGGCATCAGTTCGACCAGTTGCAGCATGAAATCGCCGAGCGCCAGCAGACGGCCGAACGGTTGCGCGGCGAAATTGAAACCGGGTCCGCGCATGTGCTGCGTTGTGAAGACGAGATTCTGCAACTGCGTGAACGGCTGTCCGAAC
>CAMLLE010000536.1 GCA_946480555.1 uncultured Verrucomicrobia subdivision 3 bacterium | reverse complement strand
GTGGTTGCTGAAACACGACAACATCCAGCTCCGCAGCCGCGACACGAATTATCTCGCGGCGGCCAAGCGCTACTTGAAAGAAGTTGGCCGCGTGCTCGGCCCGCTTCAAGTGACCAAGGGCGGCCCGATCCTGATGGTTCAGGTCGAAAACGAATACGGCTTCTTCGGCAAGGACCCGGAATACATGGGCGAACTCCGCCAGGCGCTGCTGGAGGCCGGCTTCGACGTGCCGCTGTTTGCCTGCAATCCGCCGCACGCGTTGAAGAACGGCTATCGCGCCGATCTGTTTCCGGTGGTGAATTTCGGCTCCGATCCCGCCAACGGCTTCAAGGCCCTTCGCGAAATCCTTCCCGTCGGCCCACTGATGTGCGGTGAGTTTTATCCTGGCTGGTTCGACACTTGGGGCGCCCCGCATCACCTCGGCAAGACGGAGCAATATCTGCGCGACCTGGAATACATGCTGCAGGCCAACGGTTCCTTCAGCATTTATATGGCGCACGGCGGAACCACGTTTGGTTTCTGGACCGGCGCGGATCGTCCGTTCAAGCCGGACACGTCCAGCTATGATTATGACGCGCCCATTAGCGAAGCGGGCTGGACCACGGATAAATTTTTCAAGACGCGCGATGTCTTCGCGAAGTATCTGCTGCCGGGCGAAACCATTCCGGAACCGCCCGCCGCGAATCCGGTGATCTCGATCGCCGCTGTGGACGTGAAGGAATTCGCGCCCGTGTTTGCAAATCTGCCGGGCGCCGTCCGCGATGAGAAGCCGCGCCACATGGAAAAATACGATCAGGACTATGGCTGCATTCTGTATCGCACTACCATTCCGGCTGGACCTGCCACCACGCTGGAAGCGAAGGCGATTCACGACATTGGCCAGGTGTTCCTGAACGGCGAACGCATCGGATTCACTGACCGCCGCAGCCGCAACTTCAAAGTTCGCGTGCCCGAACGCAGCGCGCCGGCGCAATTGGACATCCTCGTTGAAGCGATGGGCCGCGTGAATTTTGGCGTGGAAGTTCACGACCGCAAAGGCATCTACGCGCCCGTCACACTCGCTGGAAAGGAACTCACGGGCTGGGAGGTGTTCAACCTGCCTCTGAATGAAAAGATGATAAGCGGCTTGAAGTTCAACAGCCTTCGGAGGGACGAGTTACACGAGTCCCCAATTGCCAAAGCCCAGCCCGCGTTCTATCGATTCGAAGTGAACATCGAAAAGCCGGGCGACACCTTTCTCGACATGCGCCCGTGGGGCAAAGGCCTCGCCTGGGTGAACGGTCGCAACCTCGGCCGTTTCTGGAACATTGGCCCGCAGCAAACCATGTATGTGCCGGGCTGCTGGCTGAAGAAGGGCAGGAACGAATTCATCGTGCTCGATCTCATTGGACCGGAGTGGCCGGTTTTGGCCGCGCTCCAGAAACCGATTCTCGACGTGCTGCGCCCGGAACTGGACTTCGCCCGCAGCAAACGCCCGAGCGTCACGTTGCAGCTCGATTCCGCCAAACCTGCGCACAGCGGTTCGTTCGCGGAAGGTGCGGCAATGCAGGAAATCACCTTCGCGCAACCCGCCAAAGGCCAGTTCTTCTGCATCGAGACTTTGAACGCGCATGACGGGAAAGCATTCGCCGCCATCGCGGAAATCACGTTGCTGGACAACGATGGCAAACCGCTGAGCACGGATGGCTGGACGATCGCTTACGTGGACAGCGAAGAACGGAATCGCGAGGACGGCACCGCCGAAAATGCCATCGACGGGCAGACGGCGAACTTCTGGCACACGCAATGGGGAGACGCACAACCGAATCATCCGCATCGGCTGATCCTGAATCTCGGCACAACACGCACGATCGGCGGCTTCCGCTATGTCCCGCGCCAGGGCGCCGGAAGCGTCGGCGGACGCATCAAGGACTTCCGAGTTTTGGTGGGCGATGATTTGGTGAAGCCGTAGGCCGCACGCTGCCGCCAATCGCCAATCGGCAATCGTAAATCCGCAATGCCATGACTCTGGCCGAGCTGCTCGAATCCGTCCGCCGTGTTGAGGCGCGCACTACGCGCCTCGTAAACGACACGATGGTTGGCGCGTATCTCAGCCAGTTTCGCGGTCGCGGCATGGACTTCGAGGAGCTCCGCGAATACATGCCCGGCGACGATGTCCGCGACATCGATTGGAACGTCACCAATCGCATGGGCCGTCCGTTTGTAAAACGTTTCCGCGAGGAACGCGAACTGGCAATGGTGCTGGCGGTCGATGTTTCGGCATCGTCCGCCTTCGGTTCGGGTGAACGATCCAAACGCGAATTCGCTTCCGAAGTTGCCGCCACGCTGGCCATCTCTGCTTCGAGGAGCAGCGACAAGGTCGCGTTGTTGTTGTTTTCGGAAAAGGTGGAGCTCTTCGTGCCGCCGCGTAAAGGCCGCCGCCACATTCTCCGCTTGCTGCGCGAGTTCATCTTCTTCCAGCCGAAGCATCGCGGAACGGACATTCCCGCCGCGCTGACGTTTTTAAATCACGTGCTGCATCGACGCTCGCTCGTTTTCCTGCTTACGGATTTTTTGCACAGCGCGGCCCTTGCCCCGGCCCGCTCCCCCGTCGGACGGGAGAGGGCCGGGGTGAGGGTCCGCGATGTTTTCCAGGAAGCGGGCCTCACCAACTCGCGCCACGACCTCGTCTGCGTGCATCTGCACGATCCGCTGGAAAGCACGCTGCCGTCCGCTGGGCTCGTGACGTTGGAAGACTCTGAAACGGGCGAACTGCTGGAATTGGATTCGAATCGGTTCCAGGCGCGCCGCCAGTTCACGGCCAGCAATGAAGCGCGCTTGAGCGAGCTGGACCGCGCGCTTCTGCACGCCGGTGTCGATACGCTGCGGCTCAACACGGCGGAACCATTCGCGTCGCATCTGCAACGTTTCTTCGAACTCCGGCGCGGAAGGAGACGGGGCTGATGGAAATGGGGAACATCGAACAGCCCACCTCGAACGCTCAACGTGCAGGCGGTGCGGCGTTCCATCATTGGATGTTGGATGTTGGATGTTGGATGTTGGGTGTTTCTGCGCTTTGTCCGCTCGCAGTCCGTGGCGCCACTGGCGAAGTGAAGCTCATACCGCCGCAACC
>CAMLLE010000535.1 GCA_946480555.1 uncultured Verrucomicrobia subdivision 3 bacterium | reverse complement strand
GCTTATTCGAAGTTGAAGGAATGAGACTGATTCGTTCCCGCAATTGCCCTCTCGTCCTCGCGAGTTTGAAGTTTTGAGGACGGAGGACAACCCGGACAATTGGGGAATGACTGGAACCTTCTGAGCGCCTTCAGCCGACGCACCAGCTCATGATCGATTTCTGGATGTGCAGCCGGTTTTCCGCCTCGTCAAAAATCGTTCCGGCGTGTGCTTCGAAGGTTTGTTCATCGATTTCCTTGCCGCGATACGCCGGCAGGCAGTGCATGACCAGTGCGCCTGGTTTGGCGAGCTTCACCAACGCTTCATTGATCTGGTAGCCGGTGAGGATCTGCACGCGCTCGGCAGCTTCCGCTTCCTTGCCCATGGAAATCCAGACGTCCGTGTACAGCAGGTCTGCTCCACTGACAGCGGCGCGAATGTCATCGGTGACCGAAATTTTCCCGCCAACGCGCTTCAGGAACCCGGGGTCCGGCTGGAATTGCTTCGGCGCGGCGATGCGGAGTTCGAAGCCAAACTTCGCGGCCGCCCAAATCCATGAATTGGCTACGTTGCAGGCGCCGTCGCCAATGAACGCGACCGTCCTGCCCTCAATCGATCCGCGCTTTTCCTGGAACGTGAGAATGTCCGCCAGAATCTGGCACGGGTGCTCGTCATCCGTCAGCGCGTTGATCGTGGGAATCTTCGCGAATTGCGAAAACTCCTCGACGTCCTTCTGCGCAAACGTCCGGATGACGGCGCCATGAACCATCCGGCCCAGCACGCGGGCGGTGTCCTTGATCGGTTCGCCGCGGCCGAGTTGAATGTCATGCGCGCTCAGAAACATCACGTCGCCGCCGAGTTCGCGGATGCCGACCTCGAAGGAGACCCGGGTGCGCGTGGAAGACTTCGCGAAGATCAGCGCCCAAGTCTGGCCCTTGAGCGGTTGCGAAGTGTGATGGCCGCGTTCGCGTTTGATCGTGGCGGTGTTCGCCAGAATCTGGTCCATCTCCGCACGCGACAACGATTCAATGCTCAGCAGATGTTTCATATCCGCAAAAAAGTGAGTCTGGCGGGCGCACGTTGCATTAACCAGCCAATTTACTGGCTGCACCGGCGATAATTTTCAGGCCGTCATCGGCCTCTTCTGCCTTCAGATTCAACGCGGGCAGCAGGCGCACCACATTCGCACCGGCGGGAACCGTAAGCAGGCCCGCGTTGTGCAGCAGATTGACGAAACGAATCGCCTGCGGCTTCGAAACGTCGCCCGGCAGATTGGAAATTTCCGGCGCGAGTTCAAACCCAAGGATCAAACCGAGGCCGCGCACATCCCGAATGATCCCGGGATGTTTCTGCGAAAGTTCCTTCAATCCGGCTTTCAGGAATTCGCCGACGCGCCGCGCATTCTCGGCGAGATTCTCGCGCTGGATCACTTCGAAAATCTTCAGCGCCACGGCGCAGCCAAGCGGTGTGCCACCGAAGGTCGTGCCGTGCGTGCCGGGGCCAAGCAAATCCTGATAGGGCGCACGGAACCACGCCGCGCCGATGGGGAATCCGCCGCCCAGAGATTTCGCCATGGAAATGCCGTCGGGCAGGAAACCATTTGCGGTCGTGTTCTCCAAAATTCGCTGGAACGCCTGGAATCGGCCGGTGCGGAAATGCCCGTCCTGCACCGCGTCGAGCAGCAGCAGGAGTTTCCTTTCATCGCACAACCGCCGAAGCGCGAGCAGGTATTCCGGCGTGGCCGGCGTCAGGCCGCCTTCGCCTTGAATGCACTCAACCAGGATCGCAACCGTCGCGGGGGAAATCGCGGCTTTGATCGCGTCGATGTCGTTGTAAGGTACGTGGCGGAAGCCCTGCACCATGGGCTCAAAACCCTTCTTCACCTTGTCCTGTCCGGTGGCGGCGATTCCGGCCAGCGTCCGGCCGTGAAAGGAATTGAACGCAGTGAGGATTTCGAACCGGCCCTCGTCGTGGCCGAACTTGCGCGCCATTTTGTAGAGTGCCTCGTTGGCTTCCGCGCCGCTGTTGCAGAAGAATACCTTGCCGGGCGCGATCGCGCTGACGATTTGTTCCGCCAGCCGGCCCTGCGGTTCGTGGAAATAAAGATTCGAAACGTGAACGAGTTTGCGCGACTGCTCCACGAGCGCTTCGGTGATCGCGGGGTGGCAATGACCGAGAGCGGTCACCGCAATGCCTCCGCCGAAATCGAGATAACGCCTGCCCGCGACATCGAAGACGTGGCTGCCGGATCCGTGCGTGAACGCGAGTTCGAAGCGGCCGTAGCTCGGCACGACGTTCTTTTGAAACAACGCCTGAACGGACGCGAGGTCATTCCGCACGATTGGCGGAGGAGCTGGAACAATCTCTTTCATTTTTCGAAACGGTGGAAATCTTTAGCAGGAGCGCGCGTGGATGAAAGAGGAATGTTGGCAAGCGCGGCCAAAGGGCGACCAACTTCGGAAGGAAGAGTTCCCCAGTTTGAGATTCTTCCCGGGACTGCTGCAACGCGTTCTCTGGTTCAGCGATTGGTGGCGTGTTCGGGAATGCGTTCCTCGCGGCCGGTGTCGCTGCGTGTCTCCGAAGGACCGAGGTTGACCGCCGTTTCAACCGGCATGTAGGTGATCAGACGTGCGCTGCGACGATATGCGAAGTAGGAGTACGCCCATTGGAACAGCACGGCGAGTTTGTTGCGAAAACCGATCAGGAAGATCAGATGGACGAACAGCCAGGCAAGCCACGCGAGCCAGCCGGAAAACTTGAACCTGCCAATCCACGCCACGGCGGCCGAGCGGCCTATGGTGGACATTGTTCCCTTGTCCCAATACCAGAACGGCGGACGCGGCGAGCGGCCGGCACCAAGGTCAATATCGTCGCGAATCAGCCTGGCCACATGACGTCCCATTTGCATCGCGGCGGGTGAGACGCCGGGAACAGGATTGCCATTTTTCTGAAGCACGAGCGCCATGTCGCCGATGGCGAACACTTCGGGGAAACCCGGCACGCTCAAATCCGGGTTTACTTTGACGCGACCGGCTCTGTCGAGTTCCACACCCAGTTTCTTCGTCAACGGCGAGGCGGCGACACCCGCCGCCCAAATGATGTTCGCGGCGCGGATCACTTCGCCGGTGTTCAAC
>CAMLLE010000534.1 GCA_946480555.1 uncultured Verrucomicrobia subdivision 3 bacterium | reverse complement strand
ACAACGTGGAACTGTTTTATCTGGGCTGGCACTTCATCAACAATTCCGAAACCGACGCGATGGCCCGGGAATATTGGAGCAAAACGGTTCCGGGTATGAAGGTGACGTCAGTGTTCGAAGCGCAGAAGAAATTTCTCCGGGAGAATCAGCCATACGAGTTCGGAACGTTCGTGGAACTCTTTCGGGAAAAATCCTACACCAAGGCCCAGGCGCAAGAACTCCTGCCCCTGATCGCTGCTTACGAGTCGAATCTACTGGCCCAAGCGGAACTGGCTGACCTGCCGCAGAAGCGGGTCATTCAACACAACGCTCGATCCGTTAACATGTTTCTTGGGCGCACCGTGAATAATATCCTAAACCCGCCGATTTCCACACCGCCGACGGCAGTTGCACCAATAGCCGCCTCTCCGGCGCAGGTGCGCAGGGCCAAGCCGTTGGAGATGCCCGCCGAAAGTTCTGATCCGGTTACAAATATCGTTCTGGTGAAGAAGTTTCTAGAGATTCCGCTGCAAGCGCTGGCCGAAGACACCATCACGTCGATCGAGGTTACCGGTCATCACTTCGTGGGGGACAAACTGTTGCTCGATATCCAATTGGGGCGCGCAATCTACGCGGTTGATGCGCAGAAAAAACCGCGCAGCACTCGTTACGCTACAGTTCCCGCCGTGGCAATTCTGGATCTGAAAACCGAACGCTGGCAGGTGATCGAATGTGCCGAGACCGGGGTTGTGGATCGGAATCCGTTCTACCACCACACGACGCTGTGGCGCGGCAGCCTGTTCACCAGCCAAGGCGGCAAAGTCACCCGATATGACGCCGCAGCAAAAGCTTGGGTGGAATTGAACATCCCCGGCGTTGGCAACTGCGGGCTGTTCGTGGTCGGCGACCGATTGTTTGCTGTCACGCAGGAATTGATCGTTGAAATTTTAGATCAGGGCGCCAGCACGCGAATCCTTGGAAGCAATCGCCGGAAGCCTCCGGTTTCCGCACTCGACACCGAAACCTTTGCTGGCTCAGGCTTCATTCTCGGCACGCCCGTTTTCTTCGGCCATTCTGGCGAGAATCTGCGGCTCGCTACGGCAAAGAAAATTTTTGCTTTGCAAGGCGTCGATTGGAAGGAAATCGCTGCTGTTCCGGCCGCCTCCCGCCCACCCTGGATTGCCGAGGACCACATTCTTTTCTTCGGCGATGGATGGAACTCTGCGGCTGGCATCTGGCGCTTCCCAGCTGCTGGCACCAATGCGGAATACTGTCTGGGACGGGAACGTCCTGAGATTCATTCGTTTGGTCCGACCCGTCCCTTAAAGGTGACGAAGCCCGTCTGGGAAATACCTCCGGGGCTGATGCTGGAGCAACTGCCAGTGGCCAGTCGCGGCCACGATTTATTCCTGCTCATGGACCGCGCCAGGTCGCAAAATATTGTGAATGAGCGGGAGCACGTCATCACCGGCACGCGCATTTCCCCACAGGATGGTTGCCATGCGGCCTTGCTGTGTTTTACCCGCAACTACGCCGAGCCTCAGCAGGTGTATCTCAAATTTGACGATGCCGGGGGAGTTCTCCCGGTAACGGGCGACCCAAATGGTGCCGGTCGCATGCCATTCGGGGTGCCGACGGCTTGGTTCTGTTTCGTTGCGGACCGTTTGTACTTGGGCCGGGAATCGTGGGGAATTCCAACGATGGGAGGACGATCCGGAAATTTGCCAAAGGTTGGCGTTTGGGTGACTTCGCTCGACCAGATTGATGCGGAAATTGCACGTCAACAGCAGCGGCACGAAGTCCGGAAGGAGCAGTCGGCCGCCGCAAACCGCCGTGCGATGCAACAGATGCTCAATCAATTTGATCGCAACCATGACGGATTGATTGCTGGCGAGGAAAAGTGCCGTGCCTTTGCGGACAGTAAATTTGTGGCCTCCCAACTGGAGCTGATCGACACCAATCGCAATGATTGGCTCGATGCCGCGGAACTGAAGTATTTTGATGCGAATACGAACAACGCGCTGGATGCCGGCGAACTCGCAGGCATCGACCACATTCAGCATCTATTTGCCGAACGCTGGTTGAGACGCGCTGACTCCAGCCATGATGGCCTTCTGGACCGGCGTGAGTTTGAGGCGCTAGGCCGGGGTATTCTCGACCTCAATGGAAGATCGGTGAGAATGGTTTCGTTTCCGGACACAAACCACGACAACTGGATCGATGTGGACGAAATGGAAGGCTTTTGCAGGCAGCAGACCCTCGCCGGGTTGCTGAACAACCGGACCCACTTGCGCTCCCACACATTTCCAACACCTCCTGGCGCTCGTATGGGCGGCGCTGCTGACCAAACATTTCCCGCGCTCGTCGAAGCGTTCTGGCGTGACGGAACAGGCGATCCGGGGCGGCCTGTGCCGCGGAGGAATCATTCGGCTCCCCAATGACGGCGGCTGAATTTTGAAAACGTCTGGAATGAGAAAACTGGGTCTGGCGCTGGCGTGCGCAACGGTGCTGCTGGGTCGATCGTTCGCGCAAAGCCCAGAAACACCGGTGCGCCTGGCATTGATCAGTCATGACGCTGCATTGCAACCAGCAGCGGATCTGTTGACGGTTGTGTTTTCCGGGAAGGAACGCCTGACGCTGCTGGAACGGAGTGAGATTGAGAAGGTTTACCGCGAACAGGGATTGGCGGCCGGAAATCAGGATTACCTCAAACTCGGCCGTTTGCTCTCCGCGGACGGGCTCTTGCTATTGGAGACCAGGACTGAGACCACGAACGAATGGTTGACCGTCCAACTGGTCGCTGTGAAGCCCGGTGTGTTGCTCTCCAGCGATCGGTTTGCGTGGCCAATCCCAAACATGGGCCAATGGGCTGAGGGGATTTCAACGCATCTAAACCCGCTCCTGCCCAAGCTCGGCGTTCTGGCCAAAGACGCCATTCCCATCTCCGTGGTAAATCTACGTTCAGCCATACAATCCAGTGAATCGCGCGAAACTGAATGGCAACTGACGCTGCTGGCAATTGAGCGATTAAGTCGAGAGAAACGCTTGTTCGTGTTGGAACGGCGCCGAATGCAATTCATGGCGGCTGAGAAGGACTTGAATGGTTTGGACGACTCCGCGTTGTGGGATGGGAGCTAC
>CAMLLE010000533.1 GCA_946480555.1 uncultured Verrucomicrobia subdivision 3 bacterium | reverse complement strand
CTGGAAAATCAACTTGCCCGCGCCTTCCCCAGCGAGATGGCCGGTGGAGAAGATCAGATATTCCTTGCCGTTCGTGACCGAGCGGGCGTCGATGCTCAGGAAACTGCCGTAAGGCGCGTTGCTCGCGGCGCGGATTCGCAGATGCGGGAAGGGATTTGCCCCCACGACTTCCAGCGGAGCTTGCGGTTGCGAGGTTCCAATTCCGACATAGCCGTGCTGCAGCCACGTCAATGCGAGCTTTTGCCCGCCGCCCGTGGTCCCCAGCCCGCCGCCCGAAGCCCCGTAAAGCACCGGTCCGTTGAGATAGGTGTTCCCAAATGGCTTGTCGCGCCGGAATGAGCCGTAGTATCCGAGGCCGTGGTTGTGATCGAAAATGTCGCCATGACTCAAGAGCAGGTCGTGGCCGTTGAGGTAAATATCACCTCCCACGCCTAATGCGCCCTCGCCCGCGTGGCCGCCCGCGATCTGGATGGCGCTGGAGAACGAGTTCGGCCCATCAAGTGAGGCGAAGCGGGATGGGATTTCGGTTTGCTGAAGCGCAATGCCAGCCGAGAGGCCGGGCGAGAAAACGGTGACGTGAGCCAGGCCATGGGGAATTGTTGGTCTTCCGCCGTTTCCCCAGGCGACGATGGTTCCGTCGATCCGCCGCGCCATGCTGGAATTTCCGCCCGCGGCGATCGCAACGACATTGTTCAAGCCTGGAGGGACATTCGTTGCGCCGGAGTCATTGATTCCCCAAGCAAACACTTTCCCGTCGTTGCGCAACGCGAGTGTGTGATTGTCGCCTGCTGCGATGGCGATGATGTCTGTCGCCGCCGCGGGGACGTTTGTTTGTCCCACGGAACTGCCCCCCCAGACGGTGACAGTTCTGTTGCTCAGGAGAGCTACGCTGTGCTTGTAGCCAGCAGCCACGGCCATCACGTTGGTCACATGGGAAGGAACGTTCGTCTGACCTTGATCGTTCATTCCCCAGGCGACGAGCGTGCCATTGCTTCTTAACGCGAGGTTGAAGTAGATGCCCGCGTCGATGGCTGAAAGATCGCCGAGGCCGGCCGGAATCGCGCTTTCTCCGCTCGTGTTTTGGCCCCAGGCCGCGGCCGTTCCGTTGTTCCGCAACACCAAATTGTGCGTGCCGCCGGCGGAGATGGCGACGATGTTGGTCAAACCCGGAGGAACATTCGTCTGGCCGAACGTGTTTCGTCCCCAGGCCAGAACGGTGCCGTTGGACCGCAATGCGAGGTAGTGCTGGTCGCCGGCCGAAACGGCTATCACGTCGTTCAGGTTTGGGGGAACGTTCGTTTGTGCGACTCCGTTGTTGCCCCAGGCGGAAACCGGATCGCCCAGATGCGTGACGAGCGATTCGGCGGCGAGGTTTGTCAACGCGGCCCCGTTCCCCTGAAACGTGCCGGTGTAGGCGTTAGAAGCGTTGTTGAATTGAATGGCGCCGGTGAAGGTCTGGTTTGCGTTCAGGCGCGCCACGTTTCCGGAAAGCTGCCCGTCATTGATTGCGCCGCTGAAATGCGCCGCCCGAATCGCGTAGGGCGTGGAATCAACCGGCTGGCGTGGCGAGAGCGTCTGGTATGAAGAAGCTCCGTTGGTGCGCACGGCAATTTCCAGCCAGCGGGGCTGACCATTGAAGGCAGCGGAGCCGAAATCGAGCGGCGCGGAAAAAAGGCCGTTGGTGACGCCGATGGCAAAGATGCTTGCCGGCTCTTCAACACTGGCGCCGTCGTCCACCGCGTCGTAGATCGTAAATTGGAAATCGTAAATACCTGTGGCTGGCGTGCTGCCGTGGTTCAGCCGCCCTTGGTAAGTGAAGGCGCTGTTCTGGGCAAAACCGACGGCGGGCGACAAGAAGCCGGCAAGCAGCAACGATCCGACCAAACGAGAGATGTTCATGGAGTATTCCTTCTGGTGTTTCCGGGGACGGTCAGGTCTTAACAGAGTGAGGGATTCCGTCAAAGCATTTCGATGTGACGATCTGGCAGGCACCTCCGGCGGGATGAGCTTTCGAATTTCGATGAATCCTGTGGCGGAATTCAGCTTCAGCCGAGACGGGTTTCTCCTCGGAGGCGAACCATGATCAAAGCGCAATACCTTTGGTTTTCCGGGGTTCACAACCCCAACAAATGGTGTTTTGACGGGGGTAAATAGCCGAAACTAAACGTTGTGTTGAAGGGCCGATTTTCCTACTATTCTGGCCATTGTTATCCCGGGTGGCCGAGCGGCCAAATCCGCACTTTTTTATGCCTGAAGAAAACGTTTTGGAATCGACCAAAAGTGAATCCTCCAACGTCGTTGGCGGCAGCTACGACGCCTCGAAATTGTCCCAGTTAAAAGGGCTGGAGGCGGTTCGCAAGAAGCCCGGCATGTATATCGGCGGCACCGACGAACGCGCGCTGCATCATTGCGTGAGCGAAGTGCTCGACAACTCCGTGGACGAACATCTGGCCGGCCATTGCAAGCGGATTGAAGTGACGATTCACGTCGATGGCTCGATTTCGATTCGGGACGACGGCCGCGGCATTCCGGTGGACATCAACAAGGAATCCGGTTTGCCGGGCGTGGAGCTGGTGCTCACGACCTTGCACTCGGGCGGCAAGTATGGCCAGGGCGGCTACAAATTTTCGGGCGGTACACACGGCGTCGGCGCGAAATGTGTGAATGCAGTTTCGGAATGGTTCGAAGTCGAAGTCTCGCGCAACGGCCAGGTGCATCAGATGGAGTTTGAGCGCGGCAAGACGATCAAGAAGCTGGAAGTGATCGGCAAGGCGAAGGGCACGGGAACTTTGATCACGTTCAAGCCCGATCCGGAAATCTTCAAAGAAACGATTGAGTTCAAATCGGACCGCATCAGCCAGCGTTTGCGCGAACTGGCGTTCTTGAATTCAGGTTTGGAAATCGTCTTTCTCGACGAACGCCTTCCCGAGCCGAAGCCGGACACGTATTACTACAAGGATGGCGTTGAGGAATTCGTCAAGCAGCTCAACAAGAGCAAGGAGCCGCTGCATCCCAAGCCGATTTCCTTCCGCAAGGAAACGCGCGAAGAAAACGAAGGCAAGGCGATCGAAGTGCATGTGGAGGTTGTGCTGCAATACAACGACAGCTACAACGACCAGGT
>CAMLLE010000532.1 GCA_946480555.1 uncultured Verrucomicrobia subdivision 3 bacterium | reverse complement strand
ACCGAGATCTACACTCTTTCCCTACACGACGCTCTTCCGATCTCAACTCAAGCTTCTGAAGAAAGCCGCCGCCCGGCTTCGTGCCGATGCCGCACTCGCCCAAATGCACACGACTTATGCGGCCTTCGCCGCCGTCATGGCGAAGAACGGGCGGCGTGTTTTCGAACAGCTTCAGCAGCAATTGAAATCCATCGCGAATGAGTAATCAAAGTTCGTCGCTTACGATTCGCGTCCGCGTCGCTGACGTGCAAGCGTCAATGAACCAGCTTCGCGCGCTGGCGGGCGGCATCCGCGATTTGTTTGCACCGATTGCCGCCGTGGGTTCCGTCGCCGGATTCACGGCGCTGGCCAAAGCTGGTTTGAACTTTGCCGAGACGATGGACAAGGCCCGGCAGAGCATCGGCGTCACGACGAAGGAAATGGCCGGTCTGGCCTATGCCGCTGAAAGCGAGAACGTCGCATTGGATTCGCTCAAGGGTGCGCTCAAGGAGTTGTCCAAACACCTGATCGCCACCGGTCAGGGCAGTCGCAACGTGAAGGAAGCGTTGCTGGAACAGGCGGCGATGTTTCAACGGATGCCCGATGGCGCGATGAAATCCGCCCGCGCCATGGAGGTCTTTGGCCGTTCGGGTTTGCAACTCATTCCGCTCCTGAACCAAGGACCGGAACAGTTGCAGCGATTGATCGAGCGCGGGGGCGAACTTTCGGGCGTGAATGAAGAGCTGGCGAAAACTGCTGATGAATTCGGGGACTCGCTCTCGGATTTGAAGCTGGCTTCGCAGGGACTCGCCGCAAGCCTCGCCTCGTCGCTGCTGCCCAGCATCACGCGAATCATTCAGGGTGCGACTGAAGGCATTGTCGCTTTCCGCGAATGGACGCGAACGAGCCAGACATTCAAGGTCGGTATTGAAGCTGTTACGGTCGCGCTCGGCGCGTTGACGGCTTACAAGCTCGCCGGTGCCGGTGTGGGCCTTTTGGCCGCGCTCTTCGGGCCGATCAAAACGCTTTCGGATTTCATCACGGCGTTGCGTCTGGTTCCCGCCGTGACGCTGGCCGCAATCGGCCCGATTACGACGCTCACGGTTTCCGTCGCTTCTCTCACCGCCACGCTCGTGGCGTGCATCGAAGCGTGGAAGCTTTGGAACGCGAGAAAGTTTGAAGATGAATCCGCAGCAGCGATGACCGAGCAAAACCATCGCTATGCCGAATCCATCCGCCGCGTGATCGCTGCGCGGGAGAAGGCGGGCCAGCTTACACCCGAGCGAGCGGTGCAACTGCGCGGATTAGTCGATTCGGCCATGGAACGTCCAAGCCAGGCCGATGGCCGTTTGCGAGTGGCCGCGCGTTCGTTGATCGAAAGCACTGAACCCGCACCGCCGCCCGCTGTCTGGACCAAGGAAGAACTCGACGCGGTTAATCAGTCCATCGACCTCGAACGCGGCCGCCTCGAAATCTTCCGGCAGAAGGACGAACTCGACCGGAACGAACACACCCGCGAAACGAGCCGTCTCGACATCCTTCGCCTGCTCAATGAGGAAGAAAATCTCCTAATGCAGAAGCGCACAAACGCCGCCGACGCATTGGAACAGGGAGCCATTTCGCAGTTGGAATATGATCAGGCCGATCTGGCGGTACGCCGTGAACTCGTGGCGATTGACCAGAATCGCGCCAGCATCGCCGAGAACGAACGCCAGCGGCAGATGACTCTGACTCGCTCCGATTTCAGGCTAACCAATGTGGAGAAGGATTCGCGCCTGCGGGGCACGGCCAATTCACCGGAGGAACGGCTCAGCCTCGGACCCGATCCCAAAAGTTTTGCCGATCAGTTTGGCTCCGTGTTTACGGAGATCCAAAATACCTGGGGCACATGGGCCACCCAGCTTTCCGGCGTGTTCCGAAATACCTTTTCCTCCGCCGTCAGTTCCATTTCGGACGGCATTCAAGGATTGATCACCGGAACCAAAAGCTGGGGACAGGCGCTCATGTCGATCCAGACCGGCATTCTGAACAGCATCATCAAATCCATCGCGGACATGGCCGCGCAATGGATCGTGTCCCACGTCATCATGAAAGGGGTGTCACTGGCTTTTCAGGCATTCCTTTCGTTGCTCGGCAAGAAGTCAGCGGTCGAAACCACTGCCACGGAAGCAACCAAAACGCCCGTCCTCGCAACCAACGCTTCACTTGCGGCCGTATCCAGTTATGGCGGTGCTCTGGTCGCGATTGGCGCTCTCGCGGCCCTGGTTGCGGCCTTCTCCGGCGGCTTTGCCGAAGGTGGTTACACCGGCGACGGCGGCAAGTATGAACCCGCTGGCATCGTTCATCGTGGCGAATTCGTCATGCCTGCCGATGCCGTGGGCCGGATCGGTCTGCCCACGCTCGAAGCGATGAAAGCCGGGAGTGTCGCCACCGAACCCGCATCGTTCTCAAACCGGACGGAGCTGCGCCTCGCCATCGTGGACAGCGATGAAGCCGGGGAACGCTGGGCGCGTTCTGAACGCGGCGAAGTCTGGTTTCTCAACATGCTCAACCGCCACGCGCACAGATACGCCTGACATGATTCAGACCTATTTCAATTCGCAAAACGTCTTCCTCATCGATGACGCTTGGAACGGCTCAAACCCGTTCGAAGCGGAGTTCTCATTGATCCGTACGGACGGAGCGTCGCTCAGCAACCGCGAAGCGCGTCGGCCTTACAGCTCCACGCTGCGGACGCGCCTGCGTTTCGAAGTCACGGTTCAAGGTCCAGCATTGCGGACGTTGCTCAGCGCACTCCGTCTGCTTTCAACTCAGCCGGTGCTGGTTCCCCTCTGGCCAGTCGTTACCTTTTGGTCGCAACGCGCCACCGCTCCCGTCTCCGGCGGATTGAAGCTCGTCTGGAAGGAAGACTTTTCACAGTTCGAACTGTTCACCACGAACGAACCGGCATGGCCTGCGCCAGACGATTTCGTTGCGCCGGTCGTCTGGGGCTTCGTGGAAAAGACTGAACCCGTGATGCTGAACCCCGATGCCGCACGCTGGGGGATCGAGTTCACCGAATCGTCGCCCGTCGCCTATGCGCTCCAACCAGCCGCCGCCGCTTTCACCGCAGGCCCGAAACCGGCGAGCTACGCCACCGCTCCCTTGC
>CAMLLE010000531.1 GCA_946480555.1 uncultured Verrucomicrobia subdivision 3 bacterium | reverse complement strand
CAGATTGCCATCGAAGATGATGCCGACAAATTCACCGGTTCGGTTCACCACCGGGCTGCCGGAATTGCCACCGATGATGTCTGCCGTGCTGACGAAGTTGAATGGAGTTTTCAGATTCAGCTTTGAACGGCGTTTCTCCCAAAGGGCAGGAATGTCAAACGGCGGCTGGTGACGCATTTCTGCAGCGCGCTCATACAGGCCCGCAAATGTGGTCATTGCCGGGATGCTGCGGCCGGCTTCCGCGTAACCTTTCACTTCGCCAAACGCGAGCCGGAGGGTGAAGGTCGCGTCCGGATAACCGCTCGTGCCCAGTATTGCGTTGCGCGCTTTCGCGATTGCCGCATGCGCCTGCTGCTTCACTTCCGATTGCTCCTCGCTGACTTTGCGCAAGGCGCGCGATTCCAGGTCGATAAGCCGTGCCAGTTCGATCAATGGATCTCTGGCCGCGCTCACTGCCGCCGCACCGCCGTTGTAAAGTTCGCGCCGAAATGCGACGTCGCGGACCTTGGTCGAGTTGATCAACTCGGCAGCCCGTTCCTGCGGCGATTTGCCGGCAAGAACATTGCGCACCAACGGATCGTCACCGCCCAGTTCCGTCGCCAGCGCCGTGAGCGAATCGGTGAGCAGCACGATTTCGAGGTCGGTATAGATCGGGCGCGTCGAGAAGAGGTTCAGCTCCAGCGACACTTTGCCGGAATCCGAAAACTCCCGCAGCCGTTCGCCGTTCGGTTTCGCGAATTCCTCTCCGGCGCGTAACAGTGTTCGAGCAATTCCAAAGCTGTCGCTGTTGAATCCCTGACCGCCTTCCAACAGGTCGTAACGCACTGATTGCGCAGCCAGCGATTTTGTGGCGGCCTCAATTGCGTCGAACGCTTTCAACGCGTCAGCCGCTGCCGGATTCGACGATTCGGTCAGCTGCGACCGGAACTTGGATTCGCCGGTTTGCTTTTGTCCGATCAGCCTGGGATCGAGCAGTCCCGCCAGCCGTCCATTCATGCCTTTGCGCCCGTTTTCGACACCGAACAAATAACTTCGCGCCCGGCGCGCGTTCTCCAGGCTGCGTTCGCTCCAGCTGCCCAGCAGCACTTCCAGCCGGTTCAAGCGTTTCAATCGTGCTGGCACGGCCCGGTCGCGATGGTCCATTAACTCCGCGACGGTGAGCAATCGGCTCGTTCGTCCCGGATGCCCGGAAACAAACGTGAGTTCGCCGTCCTTGGCTCCGGTGGGCGAGAACTTCAGGAAGTGGGGCACCCTGGCTGGAACGCCGTTCTCGTAAGCGCGGAAGAGCGCGATATCCAAATCGAAACGTGGAAACTCGAAGTTGTCTGCGTCGCCGCCGAAAAAGGAAATCTGCTGCTCGGGCGCGAATACCAGACGCACGTCGGTATAGCGTTTGTAGCGGTAGAGATGATAGGCGCCCCCCTGCCAGAGCGTCACCACATCGGAGCGCATGCCCGTTTGATCAAGGGATTCCTTCTCGATTCGCGCGATCACTTCGCGCCGGGCAGCAAACGCAGCCGCGGCGTCCGTGTCCTTGGGAATTGCCGCATTCACCCGCGTGGTCACGTCTTCGATCGATTGCAGCACATTGATTTCAAGATCGACACACTTGAGTTCGTCCTGCAGGCGCGGCGCATAGAAGCCGTTCTCCAGCAGGTTCCGCTCTTTCGTGCTCAGCTTCTGGATCGCGTCGCGGCCGACGTGATGGTTTGAAATCAACAATCCATCTTCGCTGATGAAGCTCGCTGAGCCGCCGACGTTGAAACGCACCGAAGCTTTCTGCAAATGCTCGAGCCAGGCGTCAGTGATTTCGAAGCTGTAGCGTTTCTTCAACAGCTCGCGCGGCGGCTGATTGAACAGCCACATGCCTTCATCTGCACAGGCACATTGCCACCCCAACAGGACACAGAGGAACCGCATCATCGATTTCATGCCGGGGAAACTAGGACGACGGCGCGCGGATTTAAAGACCGAGAATTACCGCTTGACGCTTGGAATATCGAAGTGATATCACATCGATAACAAAGGAATTTTATGAACACAACTCAAGTCAAGCCGGTCAGTTCCGAACGCGAGACCTCCGCCATCAACGGTTGGCCCATCCTGTTTTTGAATATTGTGGCTTTTCTCGGGCTGATTGCGGCGGCGGTTTATGTGCTCTACCAGGCGGATAAATATCACCGCGGCGCGTTTGCGTTCTGGCTGATCCCGATAGCGATTGCTGAACTCACGGCGTTCATTTCGTTTTTTGGTTACTTCACGCTGCAACCAAATGAAGCGCGCGTGCTGATCCTCTTTGGCGCCTACAAGGGCACTGTTCGGCGGAGCGGTTTCTGGTGGGCAAATCCGTTCTACTCCCGCACGCGCGGACCGGCTTCTGGCGCGACGTTCGCGGTGACTCCCAAGGCGAAAGCCGCGGGCGAAGCGGTGCAAAAAGTTCCCGGACCCTCGGCGAAGATTTCGCTGCGCGCCCGCAATTTCAACAGCGAGAAACTCAAGGTGAATGACAAGCGCGGCAATCCGATCGAAATCGCGGCCGTGATTGTCTGGCGCGTGGAGGATACCGCCAAGGCAGCGTTCGATGTGGACGACTTCGAAAGCTACGTTCACATCCAGAGCGAAGCCGCCATCAGGCACATCGCCAGCCTTTATGCCTACGACCGCGGTGATGAACATGAACCGACTTTGCGCGAAAGCGCGGATGAAGTTGCCGCGGGTTTGAAGAAGGAACTGCTCGAACGATTGGAAAAGGCGGGCGTGGTGATTGAGGAGGCGCGATTGACGCACCTGGCTTACGCGCCGGAAATTGCCCAGGCGATGTTGCGGCGCCAGCAGGCCGAGGCGGTGATTGCCGCGCGGCAGAAGATCGTTCATGGCGCCGTCAGCATGGTGGACATGGCGTTGCGCGAACTGGCGGAGAAATCCGTGGTGCGACTCGATGACGAACGCAAAGCCGCCATGGTCAGCAACCTTCTCGTGGTGCTGTGTGGCGAGACCGAGGCGTCACCGGTCATCAATACAGGAACGCTTTACGCATGAGTCATGGCCAGTGAAGAGCGCAAAAGCTTTCTGCTGCGAATTCCGCCCGATCTCTGGAAGGAACTGGAGAAGTGGGCTGCTGATGAAC
>CAMLLE010000530.1 GCA_946480555.1 uncultured Verrucomicrobia subdivision 3 bacterium | reverse complement strand
CCGGGGCTTGATTTCTTTTTCTTCCTTCCACGGGTTCCGCTTCGCTCCACCCGTGGCTACTGGCTTTCGCTCCTTCGGAGCTGGACGTCACGAGTTTTGAGACATTCTCGGCAGCTTTGCCCCACCTTGATTTGGCGGAGCTGCCGCTCCACCCCATTTTGACTGAGTTGTTCCGTCTAAAGAACCATCGGCAAAGACTCCGAATTCCCCTCCTGCTTCGCTTTGAAATCAGCCAATGCGTTCTTCAAATCTGCCTTCGAAATTCTTGCCTTCAGATCCGTGATCGCCTTGCGCGCCAGAACATCGCAGCGTTCATTGTCGCGATGTCCGGCATGGCCTTTGAGCCATTCCCAATTCAACTGATGCCCACGCGTTGCGGCGTCCAGGTCCTGCCAGAGATCGCCGTTCTTCACCGGCTTCTTCTCCTTCGTGCGCCAGCCGTTGCGCCGCCAGCCGTGAATCCACGCAGTGATTCCATTGCGCAAATATTCCGAATCGGTGAAAAGCGTCACCTCGCACGGCTCCTTGAGCGCCCGCAACGCCTCAATCGCGGCGCGCAATTCCATGCGATTGTTCGTCGTGGCCGCCTCAGCGCCGGAGACTTCCCGGCAATGTTCCCCATAACGCAACACCGCCGCCCAGCCACCCGGACCCGGATTCCCTTCGCAACCGCCGTCGGTGTGGATGGTGACTGATTTCATCGCTATCTGACTTTTCGCGTCCGAAAGAAGCCCGCGGCGCCAAGGGAATGGGTGTCGCCTCCCCAAGCATTGAGTTGTGGATCGGTGCCTTCAACGATGTCAATCCAGTCGATCATATTTGTGGAGTATTGGAGGAAGTTGGTGCCAGCCGGTGGAAACGTTCCTATCACGTCGAATCCCCCTTCCTCATCCGGACCGATCATATACGTCCTTGAAACATCACACTCGTTTCCAGAAAGCAACCGCGCGAGATTCCATTGGACGCGACCGTCGATAAGACCGAACGCTCCGCCTACCCAGATTCTTCCGTCGGCGAGTGGCGCTGCTGCGATCGCACCGCCGAGTCCGAATCCTCCCCTTAATCCCAAGCCAGGATCAAAACATCCATCCACCTGACCGTCTGTTCGAAAGCGGACGATTCCATTTCGAAGGTATCCGCCCACGTTGTGGAAATTCCCCACGGCCACAAGCCTCCCGTCCGCGCCTCGCACCAGGTCTCTAACCGCGAATCCGGGTTTCGTGTCGCGGAACTCAGCCGTGATGAAGTTCGTGTCCCATTCCAAGGAAGGCGTCAACCGCGCGACGAATTTCGTCGACGGCCGATTCGTAAACATGAGCACGCCGCCAATCAGCGTACTGTTGTCCGTATTGGTCAGAAACGAAAACACCGTGGTCCCAAAATCCAATCCGAAGTTGCGGCTTGCGTCCAGTTCCCCGGCGGAACTCAGGACTGCAAGGCCCGTCAACGGCCGGCCGTTCACGGTGTGGAATCCACCTCCGGCGAGGATTGTCCCGTCCGCTCGGACAGCAAGGCGCACAATGTGCCAGCCGGAGAAAAAATTCGTCTGCACGAAATCCGGGTCCAACCCACCACCGGGCAGCAGGCGAAAGAGCCTTGATGATTGATCCTCAAACGTGGCAACAAGAACCTTCCCGTCCGGCTGGGCAGCTATGGCGAATGGCGCAAGTCCTTCATTAAAGAAATCACCGGAGTTAAAATCCGGATCGACCGCTCCAGTGGGAAGCAATCTTCCGAGCCTGCTTCTCGACTCCCCTTGCAATGTTGAAAAAGAGCCTGAGACCAGAATTCGGCCCTCACCATCAACGGCCATTTGCGATATCGAATCGTCAGTGCCCGCGGGAAATGTGTCGTCAATGCTGCCGTCCTGATTCAATCGCGCCAAGCGACGTCGCTCAACGAAACCGATCCTGTCGAACGAGCCTCCAATGATGGCTTGATCACCTTGCACGACAATTGCGTTTACATGTCCATCTGTTCCATCTCCGACATTTAGGGTCGGATCGAACAGAGACGTTTGGGCAAACCCAGATGAAACTGCGGCGCCTGCGAGAAGCAGTGAAAGAACGCACCGATGCAAAGACGACTCCTTGGTGATCATTGGGCCGCCTTTGTAACGCCACCGTTCTTCCCGGTCAAACCAACTTCTTGAACTTCGGATTCTCGCCCAGCTTCTTCACCAGTTCCTTGATCTTTTGCGACTGGCTTTTATGCGCGAGGAGCACGGCGTCGTCGGTCTGGACCAGGATGGAATCGCGCAGGCCGACGACCGCAATCGGGGTGCGGTTCTTGGTGCGGGCATCGAAGATGATGTTGCGCGCGGCGTCCACGTGAATGAAGTCCGCCACGGCACAATTCCCTTCCGCGTCGGCCTTGATGTGTCGCGCGAGCGCATTCCACGCGCCGAGATCGTCCCATTCGAACGCGCCATCCGCACAAACCACGTTCTGCGCCTTTTCCATCAGCGCGAAGTCGATCGAGATCTTGGTAATCGCGGGATATTCCTTCGCAAGCACACGCGCGAGCTTTGCCGGCTGCGGCGCGGCTTTGAACCAGCGCTGGCAGGCCTCATACATTTCCGGTTGATGTTTCTGCAGCGCTTCCGTGACCGTGACGAAGCTCCAGATGAACATGCCGGCGTTCCAGCGATACTGGCCGCTGTTCAGATACTCCGTCGCTTTTTCAAAGTTCGGTTTCTCGACGAACTGTTCGGCGCGATGGAACACCGTTTTGTAAGCCTTCGCTCCCGCGGGGGCCGGCAGCGCTTCGCCGACTTTGATGTAGCCGTAGCCGGTCGCGGGCTCGTTCGGCTTGATACCAATCGTAATGATCGCCTGGCCGCGGCTCGCCACATCGAATGCGTCGGCGAGCACCTGTTGAAACTTCTTCTCCTCCGGAATCACGTGATCCGCCGGAAGCACCGCCATGACGGCAGTGGTGGAGCGCGCGCCAACGATGGCGGCGCCCAGCGTGACCGCGGCGCACGTGTCGCGTCCGATTGGCTCCGCGACCACGTTGTCCTTCGGCAGCTTGGGCAGTTGCTTGCGCACTTCCGGCGCCTGGGCGGCGTTGGTGATGATGAAAACGTTCTTCAGCGGCACGATCGGCAGCACGCGTTCGACGGCTTGC
>CAMLLE010000529.1 GCA_946480555.1 uncultured Verrucomicrobia subdivision 3 bacterium | reverse complement strand
GCCGTCACTTGCAACAGCCGATGAACGGCCGGTGAGTATTGGTTGGTGGGAAACAGCTGAATCCGGTGCAAATCCAGATTCATTTCCGAATGCAATAAGCGGGAAGCAACATTCGTGAAGAAATGCTGAGGATTTGCCGTGTCGAGCCCACCCTGCGTCAGGGTCAAATTCCCTGCCATGCAAAGCAAAATCAGGATCAATTGCCGCGCACCACGGATGCGTCCAAAAACGTTGCGATGAGAATGGCTGCCGTCCTCCCGAATCTTCACAGCCGCGAGTCTGCGACGTCAGCGGCGACAAAGCGAGAATATTGCGCAGCGCTACACCGCGTTGAGGGCGGTCAGATTTCGAACATCACCGATGAACGTATCTACGTCCTCCTCAGCCGTGTCCCAGCTGCACATCAGCCGCGCGTAATCGAAGCCCACGTTCGTGTAAAACTTCCAGCCGCGCGCGTGCAGAGCATTTGCCAGTTCGTCAGGCATTGAGACGAAGACGGCATTGGTTTCGACGGGAAACGCGAGTCGCACGTTGGAAACGCCGCTCAACCCGGCAGCGATGCGGTGCGCCATCGAGTTCGCATGTGCGGCGTGCTTGAGCCATGCGCCATCCTTGAGCATTCCCACCCAGGGCGCGGAGAGGAAGCGCATCTTGGAGGCGAGCTGCCCGCCTTGTTTGCAGCGGTAGTCGAACTCGCGTGCCAGGTCGTGGTTGAAGAACACCACGGCTTCGCCGATGCCGATTCCATTCTTCGTTCCGCCAAAGCTGAGCACGTCCACGCCGGATTGCCATGTGAGCTCCTTGGGCGCAACTTTCAACGCCGCCACCGCATTGGCGAAGCGCGCGCCATCCATGTGAATTCTCAAACTGTGCTTTCGCGCGATGCCCCAAAGCCGTTTCAAATCGTCGGGAGAATAAACCGTTCCCGCTTCCGTGCATTGCGTCAGGCTGACGACGCGCGGTTTGGGATAATGAATATCGGTGCGCTTGAGAACTGCTTTTTCGACCGAATCCGGATCGATCTTCCCATGCTCACCCGGCAGCAGGAGAACTTTTGTACCGTTGGCAAAAAATTCCGGCGCGCCGCATTCGGAAACTTCAATGTGCGCCATCTCGTGACAGAGGATGCTGTGATACGACTGACAAAGCGACGCCAGTGAGAGCGAGTTGGCGGCTGTGCCGTTGAAGACAAAGAACACTTCGCAGTCGGTTTCGAAAACTTCCCGGATCAAGTCCGCCGCTTTTTTCGTCCACGAATCATCGCCATAGCTGACTTCGTGGTGGGCGTTCGCCTCCAGCATGGCACTGAGTGCTTCCGGGCAGATGCCGGAGTAATTATCGCTGGCGAAGTGGCGTGGCTTGGATTGCGGCATGGCGCGACTGTAGCGAATTCACCCGGCCAGAAAAGCCAATTGCCCGCGGTCAGTCTTCGCCCTTGTCGATGTCTTCAATGCCGTGGATGTGCCCGTCCGGCTTCTTCTCGGTCAGCACGCGGCAGATGCACCAGCCGAAGAGGCACACCACGAATCCAACCGAAACCGACATCGTCAACCAGCCGCCGGGGGTCATAGGTTTGTCTCCTTCGATTTGCCATTGGTGGACTTGTCCCAGCGCCGGCCGGCCGCCGCGGTGGTGACGATGAAGAAAATGAGGATGAGAAGTATCAGCCCCACACTCATTCGCGCCACCGGGCTGCCGTCCGCGGAAATCAAATCCGTCACATAACTCGTGGGATTGAACTCGCCTGTTTTTGGATTCCAACCCAGCACATTGAACAGCACCCACAGTCCAAATATCGTGATGAGATAAAGCGGGCAGACGTATTTGATGATTGGTTTGAAGAACGACGGAATCTGCATGGAGGCGCCCTTGTGAGCCTCCTTCCACCCCTTCTCAATTCCCACCACCCAGCCAAAGACAATGATCAAAACGGTGGCCAGCACGAAGATCAGAAACGTTCCGACCCAGAAATCGATCGTGTCGAGCGCCTTCAGATCTTTGCTGAAATAGACCACGAACAGGCAGCCGATCGCGGTCAGCAACCCGAGCAGGCTCACCGATTGTTTTCGATTCAGTCCCAGACCTTCTTCCAGAAAAGCGATGCCCGGTTGCAGCATCGACAGCGAACTGGTGATTGCGGCCAGGAACAGCAGGAAGAACCACGCCGCACCGAAGAACTGCGAGGCGGGCATCTTCGAGAAAACAACCGGCAACACCTTGAATCCCAGCCCGAACGTCCCCTGGCCAATGATTCCCGCCGCGCCGAGAAAAATGAACGCCGCCGGCACCGTAATCATCCCGCCAAGACCCACTTCACAAAACTCGTTTGCACTCGTCGCCGTCAGTCCGCTCAGGACGATATCGTCCTTTTCCGAAAGGTAGCTCGAGTAGGTGATAATCACGCCGAAGCCAACCGACAGGGAAAAGAAAATCTGTCCGGCCGCGGCGAGCCAGAGTTCCGGATTCTTGAGTTGCGAACCGACGTCACCGGGATTCCACATGTAGCCCAACCCGTTCAGGAGGTTTTGGTCTGGCTTGGCCGCGTCCGGCGTCCCCAGCGTCAGCACACGCGCCAGAACAATCAGCGCCAGCAGAATCAACGCGGGCATTCCCCATTTGCAGAAGGTCTCAATGCCCTTCGAGAGTCCACGATAAATGATGGTGAAGTTCAGCGCGAAAACGATGACGAGGAAAATGACAACCTGGTTGTGCCCGTGCGAAATGGTGAGTCCATCCCTGGTGGCGCCGACGAACCGCTCCCAAAAATCGCCATAGGCCGCGACGTCGCCGCCCAGCTTCGCCAGATCGCCTGTGGCCGAATGCCACGCGTAACCCAGGCACCACGCCTCGATGTACACGTAATACATGTAGATCGTGACGGGAATGATTGCGCCCAGGACGCCAATGTATTTGCCGATCGGATGTCGGATCAACGCGTAGAAAATTCCGGGGCTGGAGCGAAATCCTTTCTGGCCGGCGTGCCTCCCCAGCGTCCATTCGGCCCAGCAAATCGGGATGCCGAGGATCAGGAGTGAAATGAAATACGCGATCATGAACGCGCCGCTGCCGTATTTGGCGGCGAGCCCGGGAAAGCGAAGGAAGTTGCCGAGTCCCACCGCGCTGCCTGCGACGGCCATGAT
>CAMLLE010000528.1 GCA_946480555.1 uncultured Verrucomicrobia subdivision 3 bacterium | reverse complement strand
CGCGCGGTGATTCCAATCTCGTCGCCGCCGCGCAATTGCTGCTCGATGGCCGGACGATTGCCCGCGAATACGCCCGCGTGGACGAGCATCTCTGGCCGTTGGGAATTGGGCTTTACGTCGGTGGCGCGTTGCCCCTCTCCGGCGTGCTCTTCTGGGCCTACCGCCGTTTGCGCAGATCTCATGCATTGGTCGGCGAACGGACGGAGCGGTTGCTGCGCGCAAACCATGAGCTGGCGCTCGCGGCCAAAACGAGCGCCCTCGGATCGGTAACTGCGCATCTCATCCATGGCCTCAGCAATCCGCTGGCAACCTTGCAGGACTTCATCACCTCCCACGGCGACCGCGCTTCAGACGGCGATCTTCAGGCGCTGGCAATTTCAACGCGCCGGATGCAGCAACTGATCCATGACGTGGTGCGCGTGCTCGGCGAAGAACGTGCCGGCGATCGTTACGAACTCAGCCTCGCCGAGCTGGCCGGCGTTCTGAACGTCAAACTCGGTCCGATCGTGGAAACGAGCGGCGTCCACTTGATCACAGTTCTGAACGCAGAGGGCAATCTCTGCAATCGCCATGCGAATCTCATCTTGCTGATTCTGGAAAACCTGATCCATAACGCAATCAGGGCCACTCCGCCCGGCCGACGGGTGTGCATCCGATTCCTTGCACACACCGACGCTGTTGACTGCGAAGTCCATGATCAAGGTTCAGGGATTCCGGCTGAGATTCTGCCGCGGTTGTTCACACCATGTCGCTCGACTTACGGCGGCAGCGGACTCGGACTGGCAATCAGCAAACAACTCGCGAACCAACTCGGCGCGGTGTTGCAGTTGAAGGGAAATGATCCGGGCGGCTGCATCTTCACGCTAGCGCTTCCGCAAAGCCTGTTTGCGGAGAATGAGCCAGTCGGCGCAGCCCGGAACTGAACCGAAGAAGGAGGAAATGATATGAACGCCAAAGTTGCTTTGAGAATCGAAGTTGAGGATTGGAGCGAGGCCAGCTTCCACCCGCCATGCCAGCGTCGACGGCAAACGGAGCGCGGTTTTGTGCGAAGCGCCCGCCGCACCCCCGCACGACCTGATCACAGGTTGCGGCTGGATCTGCGACCACAGCCGCGCCCCCGCCGATTTCTGTCGTGCGCCGGCTTTTCTCCGTTCTGCGGGCTGAGCCTTGCCTGCGCCCTCATCAACTGCGCCACAGCCCAAATTCAAATCCCGCCCGTCTGGCGCTGGTCGAATCCGACGCCGCACGGCGCGAACATCGTGGACCAGGCCGCCAACTCTGCCCTGACCGTGCAGGTTGGCGAACGCGGACAGGTTTACTTGAGTGACGATTGGGAAACCTGGATTCCGCGCGACACTTTCACAACGAACGCCCTCCGCGGCGTCACATTTTTCGGCGGTCGGCTGGTCATCACGGGCGAAGCGGGCACGGTTCTGTTCGCCGACGATCCCTGGAATTTTTACGGTCTAACACTCAGCACACCCGACTGGCTGGAAAGCGTCGCGGCATCGTCAAACCTCCTTGTTGCCGTCGGCGACAACGCGGCGGTTTACACCAGCACCAATGCGGTGAACTGGCAGCGCGTCACGGCTTCGTTCAGTAACTGGTTGCGCAGCGTGGCTTCCAACGGATCGAATTTTGTCGCTGTGGGCGAGGGCGGTCTGATTGCCAGCAGCCAGAACGGCAACAACTGGCAGGTGCGGAACAGCGGCACGACAACCAACCTGAACCGTGTCGCCTGGATGGGCGATCACTACCTGGTCGCAGGCGATGGCGGCAAAGCCTTCACCAGCCCGAATGGAAATCAGTGGACACCGGTCAGTCTCGGCGCGTCAAACTTCCTTTACGCTGCAGCCGGCATCACGAATTCCCATCTCGCCGCCGGCAATCTTGAAGTGCGTCTTTCGGAGAACAACATGGCGTGGGCAAGTCAGATCGTTTCGACACTTGCCTCGCCCGCACCGGAGTGGACGTACTATTCGGCGTTGTGGAACAGCGGCTACTATCTGCTGGCCGGACGATCAGGGTTCGCAGTTGAGGGCGTCAAAACCAACTTCGCCGAGCCGGTCAAGTGGCAGCCGCTCTCGGAATCAGTTCGATCCTGGCTCTGGTCGGTGGCGCGCACGCCGACGCATTACGTGGCGGTCGGTGATTACGGAACGATCCTCAGCAGCCCGAACGGGGTGGACTGGGATCTGGAACTCGCGCCGTTCAGCGCGACCAATTCCGTGCTGCTCGGCGTGGGTGGAAGTTCAAACCTGCTGCTGGCAGTCGGGAGTCAAGGCACGGTGCTGTGGGGAACGAATGTTTACCTTTGGAGGGAGCTTTCACCTCGGCCAACGACGAACGACCTTCAAGGCATCTGCTTCGATGGCGGGCAGTTCATTCTCACCGGCGGCAATGGAACAATACTCACCAGCCCGGACGGCACGAACTGGACTGCACGCGCCACGGCGACGACCGCCTTCCTAATGAGCGTCGCAGCATTTCCCGGCGGACTGGTCTGCGTGGGTGAAGACGGCGTCATCCTGACGAGCGAGAACCATGGCACGAACTGGTTCGCACGAACATCCGGCACGACAAACTGGTTGAGCCAGGTTCGCTGGCTGAACGACCGGCTCGTGGTCGTGGGTGAGAACGGCAGCGTCCTAACAAGCGCGGACGGAGTTCAATGGTGCACCCACTCGAGCGGAACGGCGGCGTGGCTCAACGCAGCTGATTTCCTTGAGGACACCTGGTTCATTGTCGGAAATCAGGGCACGGTGCTCGCGAGTCCGGACGCCACGAACTGGTTCAGCTTCGGGACGCTCACGAGGAAATCGCTCTACGGCGCGGCCATTCACCACGGACAGCTGGTTGCAGCCGGCAGCGAAGGCGCCATTCTGCGAAGCCAGCTTGTGCCGGATGCAACTCCGATTCGCATTGCCAGCTTCGATCGAGCGTCCGCAATGAACGTCTTCCTCTTCACCGGCGCGACCGATCAGCAGTTCCACCTGCAGTCCGGCACAGACCTCGCGCTGTGGTCCGACGGAGCGTTGCTGGAGTTCCTCGACAGCTCCGGCACGCTTCTTTTCGTCGAAGACACTGGGACGAACGTGCTTTCGGAACAGTTCTATCGTGCTCAACGGCTGCGTTGAGCCGCGGCTCGCGGC
>CAMLLE010000527.1 GCA_946480555.1 uncultured Verrucomicrobia subdivision 3 bacterium | reverse complement strand
GCCAGCCGATCCAGATTCAGCGGCTCAGCGAAATGCGATTCCAGGTGCGCGATGGCTTCCGCGCTCCGCAGCAGCGCCCGCGAATCCGCACTCTTGAACTTCGAATAGCAGCGCGAAAGGAAACACACGATCTGCATGAACAACGCCGTGGCCTGAAAGCCAAATCCCGGCGACCGCGCCTTCAGCTCGGCTTCAAGTTGATCCACGAATCCAGAAACCGCCGCCAGTTCCCCGGGCGCGAGGCGCAACCGGCTGGTGAACTGGCCGCGCTTTCGCCAGACCGGCTCCAGCGTGAACAACGCGTGATACCCCGGCACGGACGGCAGATCGCCCAGCTGCATCCGCAGCTTCTCCGGATCGAACAGAATGTTGATCAACCCCAGGTTCTTCAGCTCGCGGTATTCATGCACGCGCGCGCCACCGATCACGAACACGTCGCCCGCGGACAGCCGCCACGATTCGCGGCCGGTGACGTGCAGCGCGCTGCCGGCGGTGACCAGAACGATCTCGGAAAATTCGTGCTTATGCGGTGGGAACGCGGGTTGGGGATCGCGCCGCTCAACCGAGAGCGGGAACGCGTCCGTGAACCAGTCTTTGGCCTTTAAAGTCAGCATTTCGGGCGAATTTGAGAATGCATCTCAGAACCGGGCTCCGCTGATCAGCCGGCGGAAGATCATTGTGGCACGATCGTGCTGAACTCTGGCCACATTGTGAAGGAGAAATCCGCCGCGTTTCAGGATGATGTGCGCCAATCGTCAAAGCCTATGCACACCTTCAAGCCCAAGAAGTCCAATGTGGAAAAAGCCTATCGCCTCGCCTCCGAACGTTACGCCGCGCTGGGCGTGAGCACCGATCGCGCGCTCAAGGCACTCAAGGAAATTTCGATTTCAATCCATTGCTGGCAGGGCGACGACGTGGGCGGATTCGAAAACGCCGGGAGCGAACTGGGCGGCGGACTTGCCGTGACGGGCAATTATCCCGGCAAAGCCCGCACGCCGGACGAGCTGCGCGCCGATTTCGAAAAGGCGGTTTCGCTGATTCCCGGCAACCACCGTTTCAACATCCACGCCTGTTACGCCGAGATGAAGGGCAAAAAGGTGGATCGCGACGAACTCAGCGCCGATCAGTTCAAGAACTGGATCGCCTGGGCGAAGGCGAACCGCTTCGGGTTGGATTTCAATCCCACCTACTTCGCGCATCCCAAGTCCGCCGACGGCTTCACGCTGTCACATCCGGATAAGGGCATCCGCCAGTTTTGGATTGAACACGGCATTCGCTCACGCGAGATCGGCGCGGCGTTCGGCAAGGCACTGGGCAAAGCCTGTCTGACGAACTTGTGGATTCCAGATGGCATGAAGGACACGCCAGCGGATCGTAAAAGCTACCGCTCGCGGCTCGCGGAGGCGCTGGACGAAGTTTATGCAAAGCGCATCGATCCAAAGCTGAACGTGGACGCGGTTGAACCGAAGCTGTTCGGCATTGGCTCCGAAAGCTACGTGGTCGGTTCCCACGAATTCTATCTCGGCTACGCGGTGAGCCGGAAAAAGCTGCTGACGCTCGACGCGGGGCATTACCATCCGACCGAAGGCATCGCGGACAAGATTTCGTCTGTCCTTCAGTATCTCCCGGAAATCGCGCTGCATGTGAGCCGCGGCGTGCGCTGGGACAGCGATCATGTGGTGACCCTCACCGACGATCTGCTGGCCACGTCGCAGGAAATTGTCTGGGGCGGCTACACCAACCGCGTGCGCATCGGGCTGGATTATTTCGACGCCAGCATCAATCGCGTGGCGGCGTGGGTGATCGGCACGCGCAACATGTGCCGCGCGCTGCTCTCGGCGTATCTGGCGCCGATCGAGGAACTGCGCGTGGCAGAATTGGCTGGCGATTACACGACCCGCCTGGCGTTCATGGAAGAAGCGAAGACGCTGCCGCTCGGCGCGGTGTGGGACTATTACTGCCTGCAGCAGGACGTGCCCGCCGGCGGCTCATGGATGACGGAAGTGAAGAACTACGAAACCAACGTTTTATCGAAGCGGTCTTAAGCGGAAACCCAACAACCTAAACCCAACCCAAATACAACTATGGGAGCAAATCCATTCCTCGGCGTCGTCCTGCACTGGCTCGGCGGCCTCGCCTCCGGCAGCTTCTACGTTCCCTACAAGGGCGTGAAGAAGTGGTCGTGGGAAACATACTGGCTGGTCGGCGGCATCTTTTCCTGGGTCATCTGCCCCTGGGCGTTCGCCTATTTCATGACGAAGGATCTGTTCGGCGTGATCGGACAGCAATCGGCCGCGACGCTGGCGTGGACTTACCTGTTCGGACTGCTCTGGGGTTTTGGCGGATTGACCTACGGTTTGACGATGCGTTACCTCGGCCTGTCGCTCGGCACGGGCGTGGCGCTTGGTTTTTGCGCGGCGTTTGGAACGCTCGTTCCGCCGATCTTCAAATGGCTGACTCCGGATTTCTTCGTTTTCGCGGGCAGCACGAGCATTGCCGAGGTGGTGAAAGACAAATCAGGCATCGTGACCCTGGCTGGCGTTGCGACCTGTTTGGTGGGCATTGGCATTGCCGCGCTCGCCGGTTACACGAAGGAAGCCCAGATGCCGGAGGAACAGAAGAAGAAGGCCATTCAGGAGTTCAATTTCAAGAAAGGCATTCTCGTCGCAACGTTCTGCGGCATCATGAGCGCCTGCTTCGCGTTTGCCTTGCAGGCCGGCAAGGGCATGGAGAAAGCCTCGCTTGAGGCGGGCACCGATCCGATCTGGACGGGATTGCCAACGCTGCCGGTGCTGTTGCTCGGCGGCTTCACGACGAACTTCATCTGGTGCACCTACCTCAACATCAAAAATCGCACCGGCTATCAATACCTCGCCAGCCAGGTCCGCCCGGAACACGCGGGGCTTCAGGCGTCCGGTGGCGAACATAGTTCGGGCGCGACGGTCTCAGCAAATGCGACCGACCTGCGCGTGCCGAAGGTTTCAAACTACCTTTTCTCCGCTCTGGCGGGAACGACGTGGTACTTCCAGTTTTTCTTCTACACCATGGGAGCGACACAGATGGGCAAGTTCGATTTCGCCTCGTGGACGCTGCACATGGCGAGCATCATCATTTTCGCAACGATGTGGGGCTGGATTTTCCATGAATGGAAAGGCTCAAGCA
>CAMLLE010000526.1 GCA_946480555.1 uncultured Verrucomicrobia subdivision 3 bacterium | reverse complement strand
CCGGCGGCGATTCCAGCGAAGCTCCGCGCGTGGACATCCGGAAAGTCTCAATCACCGACGCCACCTTGCGGCAGGAAAAGCAACAAGCCGGCGGCGGCCGCGACCTGACGGAGATTTCCAACGCCAGCCTGCACCTCGCGAACCTGAAAAATGGCGACAGCGGAAAACTATTGCTCGCCGCGGAAGTGCTGATCGCAAACGCAGCCAGCGCTGGCGCCAGCAACAGCCTGCTTCGCGCGGGTGTGAATGGCGAATACGTCTTCGCGATGTCCGCGGACCTGAAGCCGCTGTCCGTCAAAGGCGAAACGCAGTTGAAGGTTTCACGGGCTGAAGGAACCTTCGCCGATCTCAACGCGCTCGGCGCAACCGTCAGCGCTGACATCGCACCGACCGAAATCACGCAGCTCGCGTTGAAGTTCTCGAAAGCCGGCGAGCAACTCGGCCAGCTGCTGGTGAGCGGACCGTTCAATTCAGAGAAACTGGAAGGCGATTTAAAAGTCGAACTCCGTGAGCTTGATCGACGCGTGCTCAACCTGGCTGGCGCGGCCAGCGGCATTGACTTCGGCACGACCGCCATCAGCTCCAGCAATTCCGTCCGAATCGCCGAGGGCGCGAAATCGATCCAAGTGGCCGGCCAGTTCGCCGCCAATCGGCTTCAACTCATTCGCACCAACCAATCCACGCCGACGTTGAGTATTGCGGCCCGTTACGATCTGGCGGTGAACAGCCGCGCCAGCAACGCGGTCCTGCGCGCGTTCACGCTCACGGGAACCCAGAACGGCAAGCCGCTCCTGCGCGGCGAACTCAGCAGTCCCATGGCGATTTCGCTCGGCGGCGCAGGCGAGGCGATCGGCGATTCCACGCTGAACTTCTCGGTGGAGAACCTGAACTTCGCCGATTGGAAAGCATTCGCAGGCGACATTCCGCAAGGCACCGCCAGTCTGCAACTCATGCTTGTATCCAAAGCCGCAGGGAAGGATCTGCATATCAAGCTGCAATCGCAGCTCGCCAATGTGTCGCCGGTTGCGGGAGACAAAACGCTCGCTTCAGCGGCGCTGTCCGGCGATGTCGGTGTTCAGCTTGGCGCGAACGAATCGACGACCATTCGCGGCGGCATTCAGGTCAGCAACCTGGTGGTGAACGATCCCTCCGGCAAAATGCCGAAGGAGCCGCTCGCTGCCAGCCTGAACTTGGACACGACCGCCAGCCCGTCGTTGGTGGACCTGCGTCGATTCGAAGTCGCCCTCACGCCAACCGAGCGCGCGAAGAACCAGCTTCAGCTCCAGGGCCGCGTCGATCTTTCCGACACCAACGCGACGCAAGGCGAACTGAAACTGACAGCTGAATCGCTCGATGTGACGCGCTATTACGACCTCTTCGCGGGAGGTGATTCCAAAACGCCGGCTGCGACCGGGAGCGCGCCTTCCGCGGGAACCGGTTCGTCTGGACCGGCTTCGGATCAGGAACCCGAAGCCACGCAACTCCCGTTCAAAAATTTTCGAGCCGAAGGTTCAATCCAGCGTTTCTACCTGCGTGAAATCGCGGCTTCAAACCTCGTTGTGAAGGTTCTTTTGAATGGCGGACAGATTCAAATTGCGCCGTTCGAACTGCAGCTGAACGGTGCGCCCTTGAATGCGAACGTGAATCTCGACCTGGGCGTTCCTGGCTATCGTTACGCCGTCGCATTCAAGGCGGATCACCTGCCGTTCGCTCCGCTCGTGAACACATTTCAACCGGAACGAAAAGGTGAATTGGGCGGAACCCTCTGGGCTGACGCCGAGCTGAACGGTCAGGGTATGACCGGCGCAAACCTGCAGAAGCATCTGAACGGAAAATTCGACATCGCGACGACGAATCTCAATCTCTCGGCCGCAAACATCCGCCAGCCGATGCTCAAGCTGCTCGTCAGCGTGATCGCAATGGTTCCCCAGCTGGCGCAGAATCCGGAAGCGGCGCTGGGCAGTTTTGTCGGTGGCTTCGGCAGCGCGCTCAAGGGCGGTGGCCTGACCGGCGATCTCACCAATTCACCCATCGATGTGATCGCGTTTCGCGGCGGAGCGGGCGATGGAAAGATCGAGCTGGAACAAGCGACGGTTCGCAGCACCATCTTCCAGGCCGACGCGCGAGGCACCATCACGCTGGCGCCCGTGTTGACGAATTCCCAGATCAACATTCCCGTCAGCATCGCATTGGTGCGCGCCTTGGCGGAGCGGATCAAGATGGTTCCCGCGAGCACACCCACAAACGCCACATACGCGAAGCTGCCGGATTTCTTCACGGAAACCGGCACGATCGGAAATCCCAAGGCCCAGATCGACAAGAAGGCGCTGGCGGGATCGATCCTGCAACAGGTCGGCGGCTTGATTCCCGGCGCGGCAAATACGAATTTGACTGTCGGCAACGTGCTGCAAGGATTGGGCGGACTGCTGGGAAATCGTCCGGCTGCTGCGACAAACACCCCGCCGCCCGGCACAATTTCCGTCCCAACAACCAACGCACCCGCGACGAATGCGCCTGCGACGCCTTTGAATGAAGTGCTGAAACTCCTCGGTCCAAGGACGAAACCCAATCAGGACGGCGATGCCAAATAACGCCCCCGTCAGCAGCTCTCGGTAAGGGCAAACGAACGTCCGCACCGCCAATCCTATCCAGGTTTTGATCCGCACATTGTGGCTGCCGGACGAGCTGGGCAGCTGCAGCAAGAGAAGTCGCTGCTGCAGCTGCGAGCCTACGCTGTGAACTGAGTTCAAAGTCTTTGTGGCGGCATCGCCAGAAATTTCAGGCGCCGCCGGCTTGTGCTTTCGCAAACGGTTCTGAAGGATCAATCCAATGAACCGAATCTCCCATGCGAAGGCAGGGCGCGTCTCTACCAGGGCGCCGCGGGAACCGAGAACAACCAACGAACGACGGAGCCGGGGACAGACTCGTTCGAGTCTCACCCCAGGAGTCGGTTCGGCTGACGTGTTCCCGAACTGGAGCCGCATGCGGCAACCGGCATGTTTCTCATCGCCGCTTCGCTACTTTGTCATTCGCTCCCCTCTCATTCTCTTCAAGTCTGCGTGCTGGGGTTCAGCATTTCGTTGGTTCCTGTTGCTTGCGCTCACCACAGTCGGAAACGCCACCGCCGCTGATTCCCCTGCTCCGCTTCGATTCACTTTCGGAG
>CAMLLE010000525.1 GCA_946480555.1 uncultured Verrucomicrobia subdivision 3 bacterium | reverse complement strand
AAGCGGCATGACGCATCGAGCTTGCGGACGCTCCGGGCCCACAACGCAGATCCCGCCGCGCTTCGAAATGGGCGTGGCGCTTTTTCGGGAATGTGAAATCGATTCTCGTCGGCAGTGAAGGAACCGGCGAAGTCATCAGCGGTTCGATGAGAGCCCTGCCGGGAACGTATTGAGCGAAGCCAATTGAATCGCTATTGTCGCTGGCGGAAATGCTGACGAATGAAATCACCGCAACCGCTCCGGTCTCCGGCACGTCATTGAATCGATTGAACACGGCACAACTTAAGATCCCGAACATGAAACTCCTCTGCCCTGCCCTGCTCCTCACCGTCATCTTCATTGGCACCCGAGATCAGACATCCGGAGCTGAGCCAACAGCACTTGAGTTGCCGCCGCTGAGTGCCGTGCGGTTGCTGGAAAGCCCCTTTGCCGACGCCGTCAAAGCCAATCGCAGTTACCTGCTGGCGCACAATCCCGATCGATTGCTGGCGCCGTTTCTGAAGGAAGCCGGGCTTCAACCGCGCGCGGCGGCTTACGGCAATTGGGAAAGCAGCGGTCTCGATGGCCACACCGGAGGGCACTATTTGTCGGCCCTTGCCACCATGATCGCTTCAGGCGCTGACCCAGACGGAGAACTTGGCCGCCGCCTGGATTACATGCTCGCGGAACTTGAACGGTGTCAGAACGCGTTTGGCAATGGCTACATCGGCGGTGTTCCCGGCAGCAAACCGTTCTGGAAGGACGTTGCCGATGGAAAGATCGACACGCATGGCTTCGGCCTCAACGGCAAGTGGGTGCCCTGGTACAACGTTCACAAAACGTTCGCAGGATTGCGCGACGCTTACCTCGTTGGCGGAAAATCCAAGGCTCGCGAAATACTGATTCGCTTTGGCGACTGGTGCGTCCGGACCATCTCCGGCCTGAACGAAGAGCAAATGCAGATCATGCTTCGCTCCGAACATGGCGGAATGAACGAAGTGATGGCTGACATTTATGCGATCACCGGCGATCAAAAGTATCTGCACGCAGCCCAACGCTTCTGCCACAAGGCGGTGCTCGATCCGTTGATTCGAAACGAGGATCGCCTGACCGGTTTGCATGCGAACACGCAAATTCCGAAGGTCATCGGATTGGAGCGCATTTCCATGCTCACCGGCGACAAGGTCGCGGAGGGCGGAGCCAGGTTCTTTTGGGAAAATGTCACCGGCAAACGTTCGGTGGCGTTTGGCGGCAACAGCGTTTCGGAACACTTCAACAATCCGAAAGATTTCAACCGCATGCTGGAGCATCGCGAAGGCCCGGAGACTTGCAACACTTACAACATGCTGCGGCTCACCGAACAATTGTTCATCTCGGAACCCAGGGCTGAATACACCGACTACTACGAACGCGCACTCTACAATCACATCCTCGCGTCCATCCACCCGTCGGTCCCCGGTTACGTCTATTTCACACCGATCCGGCCGGCGCACTATCGCGTTTATTCGCAGCCGGAACAGGGATTCTGGTGCTGCGTCGGCAGCGGCATGGAGAATCCGGGCAAGTATGGCGAATTTATCTACGCACGCGGCAAGGACAGCGTTTTCGTAAATCTCTTCATTCCGTCCGAACTGACGCTGACGAATCTCGGGCTCACCTTGCGGCAGGAGACCCGTTTCCCCGACGAGCCACGGACGCGATTGACGTTGGAACTGAAGAAGTCCGCAAAGTTCAAATTGCAGGTGCGGCATCCCGGCTGGGTGGCGGCCAACGATTTCGCCGTACGTATCAATGGCAAACGGGTGAAAATGAATTCGAAGCCATCTTCTTACGCTTCGATCGAACGCAGATGGCGGGACGGTGACCGCGTGGAAATCGATTTGCCCATGACCACGAAGGCGGAACGTCTGCCTGATGGTTCCGATTGGGTCGCGCTTCTGCATGGCCCCATCGTGATGGTCGCGCCCGCGGGGACGAATCAACTGGTCGGTCTGCGCGCCGACGACACGCGCATGGGTCATGTGGCGCACGGCCCAACGGTGGCGCTCGATCAAGTTCCAGTTCTTCTCGCCAGCGCTGACGATGTGCCTCGCCACGTTCAGGCCGATCCTGCCGGGCCCTTGCGGTTGCGGATTACGAACATTGTCGAGCCGGCCGCCGCTGGTGGTTTGCCTTTGCTGCCGTTTTTCCGCGCACACGACATGCGTTATCAGATGTATTGGCAGCTGTTGAACCGCGACGAACTGGCATCGCGCCAGCAACGCATCGCTGCCGCCGAACGCGCCAAAGCTGCATTGGAGGCGAACACGCTGGACTCCGTCGCCGTCGGCGAACAACAACCCGAAGTGGAACATGATTTTTCGGGTGAGAAGGTGAACTCGGATCTCCGCGACGGACGCCGCTCGCGCTGGGGCAACTGGTTCCAATACACACTCAACAGCCGCGGCGAAAAAGCTGCGGAACTGCTGGTGACCTATTGGGGTGGCGAACGCGATCGCAGTTTCGAAATTCTCGCCAATGGCACCGTCATCGCCACGGAACAGCTGGCTTCAACTCAACCGCGTCAGTTCTTCGAGAAACGCTACACCGTTCCGGCCAGTGTGCTCGCAGCGGCGAAAGACGGAAAAGTTGTGATCCGCTTCGCTGCGAAGCCGGGGGCAGTCACCGGAAGGATTTATGATCTGCGATTGATGCGGGCGACGGCCCCGTGATGTTGCTGCGAATCACGATGGAACAGACAACCCTCGAGCCATCGCTTACGCCAGCGGGCTGGAATTAATGCTGACACGCGCGTCGAAATTCGGATTTGCACCGAGGGCGGGCCGCCTTCGCTATTGAAAAACGCCGCTGTCTTCCTAAACTCCGCGCCCATGAATCCAGAAACGTCTCAACTACAAGTCGCCATTTTGATGGGCAGCGATTCGGATTGGCCGATCATGAAGGCCGCCGCCGACGTCTGCGCTGAATTCCAGATTGGCTGCGAAGCCAGAGTGATTTCCGCCCACCGCACACCGCGAGATCTCGAGCAATTCGTCAGTGCTGCCTTCGGTCGCGGCATTCGAGTGTTCATCGCGGGAGCCGGCGGCGCGGCGCATCTGCCGGGCGTCACCGCTGCGTTCACCACGCTGCCAGTCATTGGCGTGCCGATTCAGGGCAAGGCTCTGGATGGAATGGACTCGTTGCTTT
>CAMLLE010000524.1 GCA_946480555.1 uncultured Verrucomicrobia subdivision 3 bacterium | reverse complement strand
GGGAGCTGGCAGCGCGGCTGGGCGATCTGCCGCGGCTGGAGCGGCTCATCGTCGTTGACATGTCGCCGCGAGGTTATCCGCGGAGGCACGATCGGATCTTCGACGCGCTGCGTGCGTTGCCGGTGGAGCAATTCCGCACGCGCGGAGAAGTTGAAGAAGCGCTCGCGCCGGCAATTCCCGAGCTGGCGGTGCGGCGTTTTCTGTTGAAGGGATTGACGCAGCGGATACCTGGCCAGTTCCACTGGAAATTCAACCTCGACGTGCTGCACGAACGTTACGGCGAACTCACTGAGCCAATCGCATCCGGGCGGCGCAGCGAGTGTCCGGCGTTGTTCATTCGCGGCGCCGATTCGGATTACGTTCGCGCCGAGGACGAGCCATTGATCCGCGAATTTTTTCCGCGCGCGGAGCTGGCGACCGTCGAGCAGGCGAGCCATTGGGTGCATGCCGAGCAGCCGCAAATTTTCATTGATCGTGTGAGAGATTTTCTGCGGACAAAGTTTTGAGCTTCCCTGCTTGACTGTGATTTTGGCGATTCACATATTGCAATCCGATCTCGAAGGCAGAAGTCTCCAAAATCACGATTCGTATGTCGAAGTCGAAGGCCCGCACGCCGGCGCATAATCCAGGCGCGAAATCCACCAAGACGAACCTCGACTCCGCCGACAATCACGCCGGGCATTCCCCGCTGGAAGTCGCCAAAGCCGTCGCCAGGCACATCGGCTTCGACACCAACGGACAGAGTCCTTCCGCGGCTCCCGCAAACAAAGCCGCTGAGATAGCTGAAAAGATCAAGGAACTTGTCCGGCTCGCGCAGGAGCAGGGTTACCTCACCTACGGCGACATCAACGACACGTTGCCGGACTCGCTGGTTTCCGCCGAGGAGCTCGACGAGATCTACATCAAGCTCCGCAACCTCGACGTGGAGATTGTTGATCAGGCCGAAGTCGATCGCGTCAAGCAACCGGAGCAGGAAGAGGAGGAAGACAAGACGCGCCTCGACATTCTGGATGATCCGGTCCGCATGTATCTCAAGCAAATGGGCCAGGTGCCGTTGCTGACGCGCGAACAGGAGGTGGAGATTTCCAAACGCATTGAGGACGCCGAAAACGAGGTGAAGAAGATCCTCTACAGCTTCGGCTTCTCCGGCAAGGAACACATCGCGCTGGCGGAGAAGCTCGTTTCTGAACCGCCGAAGGAACGTTTCGATCGCGTGGTCATCGACAAGAAAGTTGAAACCCGCGAAGCCCACGTGAAGTTCCTGCGCAAGCTCATGAAGCACGTTCGCGAGCTCGATCAGGGGGTGGATGATCGTTATGCCGCCTGGCAGAACGCTTCCGATTCCAAACGCGAGGAACTCGGCGCCGACTTCAAGAAGACCGATCAGAAACTGCAGAAGACCTTCGACAAGTTCTGCTACAAGCAGAAGGTCATCGAGGAAATGGCCCTCGTGGCGGAGAACATCCACGACAAAATCCAGCTTGGCCTGCGGATCATCCGCGATCTGGAGACCAAGCCATCGCCGTCGAGCAGCGCGATCATTGATTCCGAGCAGCGGAAGATCAAAGCGCTGGAAGAATTCGTCCGAATGCCGTGGCAGGATTATCTGGCGGCTTACGATTTGTTGAAGCAATTCGCCTTGAAAGCCCTTCAAGCCAAGACGGAAATGGTGGAGGCAAACCTGCGCCTGGTGATTTCCATCGCGAAGAAATATACGAACCGCGGCCTGTCGTTCCTGGACCTGATCCAGGAAGGCAACATGGGCTTGATGAAGGCGGTGGAGAAATTTGAGTACCGGCGCGGCTACAAGTTTTCGACCTACGCGACCTGGTGGATTCGGCAGGCCATCACGCGCTCCATCGCCGATCAGGCGCGCACCATTCGCATCCCGGTTCACATGATCGAAACCATCAACCGTCTCATGCGCGTGCAAAAGCGTTTGATTCAGGATTTCGGGCGCGAACCAACGGCGGAGGAACTCGCCGAAGAAATGCAGCTGCCCGTCGATCGCGTCCGCGCAGTGCTCAAGATGGCGCAACAACCGATCTCGCTTCAGTCTCCAGTGGGCGACAGCGAGGACACGAACTTCGGCGATTTCATCGAGGACAAATCCACAGAGAATCCTTCCGACGTCACGAGCTTCAGCCTGTTGAAGGACAAGCTGACCGACGTGCTTTGCAGCCTGACAGAACGCGAGCGCAAAGTCCTCGAACTCCGCTTCGGCTTGGGCGATGGCTATTCGCGAACCTTGGAAGAAGTTGGAAAACAATTCCGCGTCACACGCGAACGCATCCGCCAGATTGAAGCCAAAGCGCTTCGGAAGATGCGGCACCCGACGCGCATCCGCCAGCTGCACGGGTTTTTGGAAGTTGAGGATCTGGAGTAGCGCGGGAGCAGTCCAAGGCTTCAAGGCTTCAAGGCTTCAATCCTCAACGAAGTTCTCATGCTGGCATGCGATGGGCATGGGCTTCCTTTCAAAGCGAAACCCAAAACTCAAACTCGATCGTTGCAGCATCGGGTGTGAGACTTTTGATCAAGCTTGCCCCGGATGCAGATGCGGGTGAAACTCCGGAGCCTTCTGCGGGCCCGTAGCTCAGCGGTTAGAGCAGGCGACTCATAATCGCTTGGTCCCCGGTTCAAATCCGGGCGGGCCCACCAACAATTTCCCAAGAACCTCTTGCCGGTCCTGCACGCGAGCCTAGAATCGGGCCAATCCCAGAAAGGCTCTTATGAAAACGCCGCGCTCGTTCGCCTGCTGTGCTCTCCTTTTCGTCTCAATCTTCGAACCGGACGCTCGCGCCGTCATTCCATCATCGACGACGAACTGGAATGTCGCCGTGCTGGACCGCGTGTTGAGCACGGCGGAGCCGGGGCAAAAGCTCGTCCGCATCGGTGACATGGACATTCTCGTCACCAATCTCCGCGCATGGCGCAACCGGCTGGCTGGTGAGGGTTCCCAGCTGACGTTCGATGGCGTTGCCCCGCTGTGGCCGAACGGCATCGTCTATTACGCCTTTGATGACAATGTCACGGCCGCCAGCCGCGCCGCATTTCTGGATGGCGCGGCGGAATGGGCGATGTTTGCCAATCTCCAGTTCGTTCTCCGCACGGCGCAGCCGAATTACATTCTCGTACGAGAGAACCCAAGCCTCGGCGGCGGCCAGA
>CAMLLE010000523.1 GCA_946480555.1 uncultured Verrucomicrobia subdivision 3 bacterium | reverse complement strand
GAGTTTTCCGGCCTGGGCTCAGACAACGAAGTGGTGGAACACAAGATCATCGTCGAAGGACGGGAGATCGTACGGAAGATTCCCGGCCGGCTGAAGTGGCTGGACGTGACGATGAAGCGTGGACTTTCCAAGTCGTTTGATTTCGCCAGCTGGCGGAAGCAGGTGGAGGACGGAAATGTGGACGCGGCGCGCCGGAATGTGTCGATCATCATTTACGATCCCGCACTCGTCCCGATCGCTCGTTGGGATATGGTGAACGCCTGGCCATCGTCGCTGACGCTGGAACAGAAGCCCGATGGAACGATCGTGGAAGTCCTCCGGCTGGTGCATGAAGGAGTGACCCGCGTCCAGCCTTGAACGGATGCGTTTTTCCCGGCATTTCGCCTTCGCGGTGGCCATTCTTTCTGGCGCGAACTGCGTGACGCCTGTTGCGACCGCGTCGGAGTTTCCCGCTGGCGGTTCCGCCAGCCTGACTCTCTCGAGTGGTGTCTCGGTGTTGCTGAGCGATTTCAGCGGCGGCGGCTCCACTCATGACGTGGCTGAAATCAAAATAATACTTCCGGGCGGCACGGTTTTCCGGAAGTTGCCCGGCCGGCTGGAATGGCAAAACCTGATCGCGACGCGGCCCGTGGATACGAAGCGGTATTTGTGGGACTGGCGCGCGCAGGTGGAAGGCAGCGTGGAGGGCAACGCGCGTCAGAACGTTTCGGTCACGCTGTTTGACTCACTCGGTTTGGAAATCCGCCGGGACGTTTTCAGCAACGCCTGGCCATTCGCCATCGAGGTGTTGACGACCAATGGCCTTCCGCTCGAACGCCTTTCCATCACGCACGAAGGGCGCGTGGGCTTCAACGTGAATCCTGAGGTCACCCTTCAAAGTCCGGCCGCGCAATCCGTTTTCTGGAACCCGACGAACATTGCCATCCTGGCCAGCGCCCAATACCCGGACGTCCTTGACCGCTTGCAGTTCTTCGCCGGACCGACGCTCATCGGCACCGGCGCCGTCAGCCAGGCCGGTTTCAAATTCAATTGGGCGAATCCGCCCTCTGGCGATTTCACGTTATCTGCGATCGCGACGGATGAAACTGGAGCAACGCACGGTTCGGTGAACTTCGTGCCGATTTCAGTTCGTTATGGAATGACCTACAACGAATGGCGGCTGAGCGGCGTGCATTTTTCGGGTGGCGAAAAAGAAAACCCGGCGATCAGCGGACCGCTCGCCGATCCGGATCAGGATCGTGCGCCGAACCTGCTGGAATTTGCGGCCGGCACCGATCCGAAATCTGCTCCGAGCGTTCCGGTTGTGCGCATGGAGCAAAACGCCGGTGAATGCTCCTTCGTTTACCGCCGGCGTCGCGGCGGCATCAGCAGCGGCATTCACGAATACCGTTACGCCGATGCGCGAATGCTGGTGGAAACTTCAACCGATCTGCGGACCTGGATTCCGGCAACGGATCAGTTCTCGGAAGCATCGGTGAACGTGCTCCGCGGCACAGATTCGGAAGACGCTTACCTGCGGCTCAACCGAACGGCCGCCGGCTTTGCGCCGCGTTACTTCCGGTTGCGGGTCGAGTTGATCCCGTGAACGGCTTTTCTTTCTCTCAGTGCGCAGTTGATTCCTGGATTGAAGCTCCGCAGGATCCCGCGGCGGGAACATTCGCCAATGATCAGTTGCGCTCGCGAAAGTGCTGTGTTTATTTAGGGCGCTGACCCGCCTTGGCCGAACGCCCCGTGTCAGGATTTTATATGCAAACAACTCAAGAAACGTTGATCACGCAGAAGACCAAAGAACTTTGCCAGGCCATCCTGGATCAGCCCGAATTGCGCGCCGCCCGCCAGGCCATCGATGCGTTTATTTCGAATGAAAAGGCTCGTTCCCAGTATGAAAACCTGATGAACAAGGGCCAGGAGCTGCAGCAGAAGCAGCAGCGTTCGCAGCAGATCACCCAGGACGAAGTGAACTCGTTTGAAACGGAACGCGAAGCATTGTTGAACAACCCGGTCGCACGCGGCTTCCTTGATGCCCAACAGGAAATGCACGAAGTCCATGAGTCGGTGAACCGCATGGTCAGCAAGACACTTGAACTTGGACGCCTGCCTACCGAAGCAGATTTCCAGGAAGAAGGCAGCTGCGGGCACGGTTGCGGATGTGGGCACGGGAATGATCATGGCCACGATCACGGTCACGGCCATCACCATCACTAAGCTTTCGCCGAGCATTTCAGGCGCCGCCACTCGCGGCGCCTTTTTTCTTGTAGCGTCGGCCATCCTCGCTGACGTGGAGCCGGGGCTTCCAGCCCGGCGGATTGCGCATTGAAACCGCCGAGCGTTCCACTTCCCCAAGACAACCTTCATTCCGAGCGGCTGGAAGCCGCCCTCCACGGCAAGCACGGATGCTTGCCGCCACATTCAGACAGGCGAGCCCGACTCTGCGTCAAATCTTCACCTTGAACTGCTCGTTCGCTTTGATCGATTGCACGAAGGCCGCCATCAGTTCCGGGATTTGCTCCAGATCTTTCAGGCTCACCAGTTCAACCGGCGAATGCATGTAACGGTTCGGCAGACTGATCAAAGCGCTGGCAATGCCGCCGCGCGTCCAGAAGATCACGTCGGTGTCCGTGCCGCTCGTGGCCGACATCGCTTCGTGCTGCAGTGAAATGTTCTTCGCCGCCGCAACTTCTTCGATGCGCGCCACAACTTCGGGATGATTGCATCCGCCGTGTGTGAGCGTCGGGCCTTTCCCGATCTTGATGTCCCCGTGCTGGCATTTGTTCACGGTTGGATAATCCGTGGCGTGCGTGACATCGATGACCAGCGCGATGTCCGGCTTCAGCGAATATGCGATCTGCCGCGCGCCCAACAGTCCAACTTCCTCCTGCACGTTTGAAACCGCGCAGACTTCGGCGTTCAACTTCACACCCGATTCCTTCAGCAACCGCAGCGCTTCCGCCACCGCAAAGGTCCCGATGCGATTGTCAAAGGCTCGCGCCACGGCCAGATCGTTCCGCAGCAGATCGAATTCATCCGCGAGCGTGATCGGATCGCCGATGCGGACGAGTTCCTCCGCTTCCTTGCGGCTGCTGGCGCCGATGTCGATGAAGATGTCGTGAATCTTCGGCAGCTTTGGTTCGCCCTCCTGTTTGCTCAGGTGAGGCGCGACATTTCCGA
>CAMLLE010000522.1 GCA_946480555.1 uncultured Verrucomicrobia subdivision 3 bacterium | reverse complement strand
AGCGAACGAAGGAAGCGAAGATCGGCGCGGATCGTCTTCGTTCACTTCGTTTCCTTCTGTGGAAGAGTGCTCGGTTAATGCGTCGGTCAGGTTCGGAGCCCGAGAGCGCTTAATGAGGGACTCGTGTAACTCGTCCCTCTGAAGCCAGCGGCTTCGAAAGCCGTTGCTTGACACTTCAATCCGCCCGCTCCCTAATGCGCGCGAACCTCGGCCGCACATTTGGGTATGAACTCTATCATTCTATTTTTAGGCGTTTGGCGTCGGTGTGTTTCCCCTTCCACGGCAGTTCTCTTGGTCGTGATTCTGGCCGGCTGCGCCACGCCCGACCTTGCGCCGTTCAGCGAGGCGACCGCCACGTTGAAGACGGCGGTCAAACAAGCCGGCGATCTCACCGTCCAAAGCATCGCAACGCAGACCGTCACGATCCAGGGCCAGGCGATCGCACCGGGCGATGAAAATCATCCCGCGGCCGAGTTGAAGAAATCGTGGGAGAAGCGCCGGCGCGCCATGGAAGCCGTGGCGGCTTACAGCGCCTCGCTCGCGGCCATTGCCGACGCCTCGGAGAATCGCAAGGCAAACGCGGAAGCGGTCGTCGGCGCCGTGCAGGAACTGGCGGCCAACTGCGGTTTCAGCACCGGCACCGGAGCGGCGGGCGACATCCTGGTCACCGTGGGCAGCACGATCATCGAACTCAAGGCGCATCGCGATCTTTCACGTGCCGTGAGCTCGGTGCAACCGGTGGCCGCCGCCATTGCGAAGGCGTTGACGAATGATTTCCAGGAACTGGCGGCGCTCTATGAAAGCGCGCTGCGCCGGGAAATCCGCCGGTTGAAAAATGAGCGGGAGGGACCGGATGCCTATTTCTCCAGCTTGATCCAGAGACGGAATTCACTGCGATCCGCAGGGGCAGGTTTGGCGGCTGACAGCCGCCGGGAAGAGATGGCCGCGTTGAGCAGCCTGGTCGCTGCCGTGCAGCCGGAAATTGAGTCTTACGATTCACAAATCGCCGCGCACCAGCTCGCGCTGGAAAATGGACTGCGCTTCTACAGCGACGCCGCGCTGGCGATCGATGCCTGGCAGCGGGCACACGCCGAGGTGCAGCGTGCCCTGGATGAAAATCGCCGCCCGAACCTTTCGGTGTTGATGAGCCGCGCGCTGGAGCTCAGGGAACTGGTGCAGCAGATCAAAGCCGGCAAACAGCGTTGAACTGGAGGAAACATGACTTTTCAAGAAGCTCAAAAACAATTTCGGAAAATCATCCGCGGCGTGAGCTCGCAATCGACGACGGCTGAATTGCTGAAAGCGCAAAAGGACCTGGATGCGCTGGAAGATGCGATTCGCGGTAAACCCGGTTTCGACAGCGTGCGGGAGGCGATTGAGAGCGTGTATGATGACTTGTGCGGAAAGCTTTCGGCGACGGCAGTGCGAAAGATCAAATCGCGCGACAAGGTGTTTGTGGCCGCGGCGGAAGCCATGGAAACAATCGCTGCAGAAGCAGAGAACAATTCGAAGACTCTTGCGCTGGAGCGCACGCGAATGGTGCTGCCGGCGTTGCAGTTCTCTGCGTCCGAAGTGCAATCACTGGTCGCTGCGATCAAGGAAGGCGATGTTGAGACGGCGCTGGTGAAAGGGGAAACATTGCTCGCATTGGTGGAGCAACTGAAGGCGGAGCTGGATTCCGAAGAGGCTTGAAGCGAGGTGGAGCGGCGGAGAAAAAGTGGCGGCGGGCCTCCGGCCTGCCGTGGAGGACGGCATCTTGCCGTCCGGAGAAACCATTCGCCGGGCAAAACGTTTCAGTCTTACCGGATCGGTTTAACGTGCGGGTTTTCACCCGGCTGGAAGCCGGGTTCCACGTCAGCCAGGATGGCTGACGCTACCTTGATCAGTCACAAGCGTTCGCGACCGGCGTATCCGGCGTCGAGATCGTGCCAGAATTCGATGTCTTCCTCGTCCTTTTCCCAGCAGAGGAAAACTTCGCGGCCGCCGATGATGGCCGGGAAATCGATCAGGCCGCGCTCGATGTCCTTGATCTGAATTTGCCGGATTTCAAATTCCTGGAGCACATCCTGCATCGCGGCAATCGTTCGCACCCACGAATTGGCGGTGTCGCCGCCCACATCGCAGCCCGAATCCAGCAGAGCGCGCAGCCGCACCTCAAGCTTTTCCAGCTGCGCACGCAAACGGTCAAGGTCGGCAAGCCAGCGCCGGATTTTTGGCAGCAATGCCCGCGCTTCGTCGCGTGTGTAATGTTTGGAGAAGTGGAGATCCATACAGGTCGCAATCGTTCACTTCGCGGCTGAATCCAGTTTGCGCTTCACGATGTCGTTCGGCTGGAGGCTAAGCGATTTCTCCCAGGCTTCGCGGGCTTTCCCCGGTTCATTCAATGCGGCATAAACGTCACCCAAGTGATCGTAGAGCGTGGCGTCCGGTTCCTCGGAAAGCTTGATGGCGTCGAGCAAATACGGAAGAGCCTCTTTCGGCTGGTTCAGCTTGAACAACACCCAGCCCATGCTGTCGAGGTAGGCCGCGTTTTTCGGATCCGCCACCAGCGCGCGCTCGATGAGAGCTTTCGCGCGGTCCAGCTTTTCGCCGCGTTCCGCCAGCATGTAGCCGAGGTAGTTTTGCGCCTCGTCGTGGTTGGGCGACAGTTCCAGGCACTTCTCAAAATACTTTTCCGCGCGCGCGTAGTCCGCAATCCGCTCGCATGTGGCACCGAGTTGAAAATAAAATGTGTCGCGCAGAACGTTGTTGGGAGTCCCGGAAGCCTCTGCGATCACTTCCGCCGCGGTGAAATGCTTCAGCGCATTTGTGTAATCTTCGTTTTGGGAATACGCCAGGCCGGTGAGGTATTCGCCGTAAAGTTTCTGAGGAAACTTCTCGCGAACTTTTCCCAGCGTTGCCAGCGCGTCAGAAGTTTGTTCTGCATTCAATTGGGCGGCGGCCAGATCGTAATAGGCTTGTTCGAAATCCGGATTGAGCACGAGCACGCGGTTGAATGCTTCCGCCGCGGCGGCGTAATTCGTCTCCGCGTAGTGAATGCTTCCGAGGAGGTAATGTGCCTGGATGTCCGTGGGATTTGCGCGAATCAAGTCCTGCAGCTGTTCCGCGGCTTGCTTCGTGTCCCGGCCGCGCAGGTAAATATCCGTCAGCTTCGCGCGCACCGCGTCGCG
>CAMLLE010000521.1 GCA_946480555.1 uncultured Verrucomicrobia subdivision 3 bacterium | reverse complement strand
AGAAACGTATAACAACGCCGAAATGATCGCGTTCTGCGCGAACATCGGCCAGGAGGAGGAACTTCGCGGGCTCGACGCCAAGGCGAAGAAGACCGGCGCTTCCAAGATTTACATCGACGATCTCCAGGAGGAATTCGCCCGCGATTTCATTTTCCCGATGATCCAGGCGGGCGCAATTTACGAAGGCCAGTATTTCCTCGGCACTTCGATTGCCCGCCCCCTGATTGCCAAGCGGATGGTTGAAATCGCAAAGAAGGAAAAGGCCGATGCGATCGCCCACGGAGCGACCGGCAAAGGCAACGATCAGGTACGCTTTGAACTGACCGCCGCCGCGCTCGCACCGGACTTGCAAGTCATCGCCCCGTGGCGCGACGAGCGGTATCGGAAGGAATTCCCGGGCCGCCAGGAAATGATCGACTACTGCGCGAAACACAAGATTCCAGTGCAGGCCAGCGCGAAGAAGCCGTATTCGATGGATCGCAACCTCCTGCACATTTCTTACGAAGCGGGCATTCTCGAAGATCCCTGGTACGACAGCTACGACCTGAAGAACCGGGATTATTTCACGACGCTTTCCGTTCTACCGGAAGACGCGCCGGACAAGCCAGAGTTTGTTGAACTGGACTTCGTCAAAGGCGACTGCGTTGCGGTGAACGGCAAAAAGTTGAACCCGCTTGGCGTGATGAAGGCGTTAAACAAGCTTGGCGGCAAGCACGGTGTCGGCCGCGTGGACATGGTGGAGAACCGGTTCGTCGGCATGAAATCTCGCGGCGTCTATGAAACGCCCGGCGGCGCCATTCTGCATTTTGCACACCGGCAAATGGAATCGCTCACAATGGACCGCGAAGTGATGCACCAGCGCGACGCGTTCATCCCGAAATACGCCGAGCTGGTTTACAACGGGTTCTGGTATGCGCCGGAACGTTACGCTCTCCAGGCTTACGTGACCGAAAGTCAGAAGAACGTCACCGGCACCGTTCGCGTGAAGCTTTACAAAGGCAACATCATGGTCTCGGGCCGAAAGTCCACGGTCAGCCTTTACAACCCGCACATCGCCACGATGGAAGCCGACCCCACGAAGGCTTACAACCAGGACGACGCCACAGGCTTCATCCGGTTGAACGGCCTCCGTCTCAAAGTCGCGGCGAAGGTGCACGGGAAGAAGAAATAGAACTTTGTTTCGGAGCTTGCGACAGCCCGCGGATCACCGCGGGCTGTCTCCTGTGCGAATTGTTTTTCCACCTTCCGATTTCCCGCCGTCCGCTTCTCAGCTCTAGTCCCTCCCCGCTGCCTGCAAGAACGGCTTCAGTTCCGCCATCAACTTCTTGAACAGCTCCAGCGAGACCTGTTGTGCGCCGTCGCTCCAGGCTTCAGCCGGATTCGGATGCACTTCGATCAACAACGCGTCCGCACCCATCGCGACTGCGCCTTTGCACATGGACATCACCAGGTCCGCCCGTCCGGCACCCTGGCTGGGATCAATGACAATAGGGCAATGCGATTCCTTCTTGATGATCGGGATCGTCGAAAGATCGAGCGTGTTGCGCGTGTAGGTTTCGAACGTGCGAATGCCGCGTTCGCAGAACATCAGGTTCGGATTCTCATTCGCGAGCACGTATTCGCCCGCGAGCAGCCACTCCTCAACCTTCATCGAAAGACCGCGCTTCAGCAGGACGGGCTTGCCGGTCTTTGCCGCAGCAATCAGCAGCTGAAAGTTCTGCGCATTGCGCGCGCCGATCTGGATGATGTCCGTGTATTCCGCGACCATCTCCGCGTGCGCTTCAGACAACAGTTCCGTAATGATGGCCAACCCGGTTTCGCGCCGGGCTTTCGCGAGAAGCTTCAGTCCCTTCTCGCCAAGTCCCTGGAATTCGTAAGGCGAAGTGCGCGGCTTGAAGGCTCCGCCCCGTAAAATCGTTGCACCCGCTTCCTTCACCGCTTCCGCCGTCGTCAGCAACTGCTTCTCGCTTTCGACCGAGCACGGCCCGGCCATGATCTGAACTTTCTTCCCGCCGATGACGGTGTCGCGGCCAACTTTGATCGTAGAATCCGTCGGATGCGCTTCGCGGCTGACGAGCTTGTAACGGCGCTGCACTGGCATGACGCTTTCCACGAATTGCGGGAAGGTGGTGACGAGCGTTTCGAGCGAACCTTGTTTGAGTTCATCGCCAATCGCGCCCACGACCGTGCGGGCCACGCCGCGCATGACATGCGGCTTGTAACCGCGTTTGCGGATTTCGGCCAGCACAGTGGCTTCCTGTTTTCGGGTCAACCCCGGTTTGAGAACAATGATCATAGTTTGTTGATGTTGTCTGGCCGAAGGTCTCCACAAAAAAACCGCAGGTGGGGACCTGCGGCGAATTCTTTTGCGTTGGGATCAGCGCAGCCGCAAGCCTTCATGCTTGGTAAAGTAAAACCAGGCAAATCGGGCGTTGCTAAACTGATTGCGACGATCCATTACGCGGCGAAGCCTAACAGCGGAATGATTCCCGTCAATCCTCGGAAAATCCGCAGCCCTCGTCCGGAGGGACGAGTTACACGAGTCCCCGATACGAGTCCCATGATCGATCTGGAATCGAACTTTTCTGGGACTCGTTTAACTCGTCCCTCCGAAAACGGGATCACGCCATCGCGCGGGCGATCGCATTCCACCAGAGATCGTGCAGTTCGCCCAGCTCAGCGCTGAAGCTGTGATCGTTGGCTTTGATTTCCAATGCGCTGCCGCCGACGGTGCCAATCTTCACGGCCGGAATACCAAGAGTTTTTGCTTGCGCCAGGACTTTGCCAGCGTTCACGGCTGAAGTGGAAATCACGATGCGTCCCTGAGTTTCGCCGAACAACAACGCGTCCAGCCGCGAACCCTTGAAGTCGCTGAGATCCAACTTGGCACCGATCAAGCGCGGCGTCTCGCGGGCGATCTGCTGCGAGATGCAGGATTCCGCCAGCGCCACGGCCAGGCCGCCATCAGAACAATCATGCGCACTCTTCACGACGCCTTCATGAATCAACGCGCGCATCGCGAGATGCAGTTCCTTTTCGCGATCCAAATTGCAGCGCGGCGGCGAACCGGTCTTCCTGCCGTGAATCACCTGCAGGTAAGCGCTGCCGCCGAGACCTTGAATGGGATCTCCAGCATCGACGGGCGCACCGAGCAGAATGATCGCGTCGCCCTCAT
>CAMLLE010000520.1 GCA_946480555.1 uncultured Verrucomicrobia subdivision 3 bacterium | reverse complement strand
CGCCAGCCCGTGGCGATCCTGTCGATCTGGCGCCTCGCCCCGTCGCCATCGGACAGGCCGTCTCCGGCTCCGGCGGCGTCAGCGGCGGCACGGAAATCATGTCCGTGGCTGACCTGCGCGAGATGATCATCACCGCCCATCTGAATCAGGCCGACGTCATTCGCATCAAGGTCGGGCAGGAAGTCGAAATTGCCGTGGAAGCCGTTCCAGGAATGAAGCTCAAGGGCACCGTCGAGCGCGTCGCTCCGCAGGCCACCATCCGCAACAACATGAAGGGATTCACCACCCAGGTGCGCCTTAAAAACCTTGATGCACGCGTGCGCCCCGGCATGACCGCCAATATCAACATTCCGATCTTCGCCACCGACGACGTAATTGCGATTCCCCTCGCCGCTGTGTTCACCGAAGGCGAGGAACGGTTTGCTTACGTTCAGACCGGCCCGGACCAATTTGAAATGCGTCCCATTCAAATCGGAGTTTCAGATTATCAGCATGCGGAAGTCCTGAAGGGCATCGCAAAAGGCGACACCGTCTCGCTCATCCGCCCCCCCGATGACAAAGTGGTCCGCAGCGCGCCAGACGCCGGCGAACGCAGCACGCAGGCACCCGTCCAGACCTCTTCCCTCGCCCTCGCCTCCGCCACCCGCACCAATTCCCCGGCGCAATTGCGCTGATCCGTCCGCAGCCATGGCGCTCATCGAGCTTCGCAACATCAGCAAGATTTACTACCTCGGCGGCGAGGAGATTCGTGCACTGGACGACGTGTCGCTCGACATCGACGCCGGCGAATTCATATCCATCATCGGCCCATCCGGCAGCGGCAAATCGACGTTGATGCACATCCTCGGCTGCCTGGATTCTCCCACGCACGGCACGTTGAAACTGGACGGGCTTGAAATTCAGACCGCTTCGCCCAGCAGGCTGGCGCGGTTGCGAAATGAAAAAATCGGCTTCGTTTTCCAGTTTTTCAACCTGCTGCCCAAGCTCAACGTGCTGCAGAATGTGGAACTGCCCATGATTTACAGCGGCATCTCCAGCCGCGAACGGCGCGATCGCGCGATGGAAGCGCTGCGAATCGTCGGTCTCGAAAAGCGCTCCAAACACCGGCCGATGCAGATTTCCGGCGGTCAGCAGCAGCGCGTCGCCATCGCACGCGCACTGGTGAACAACCCGCGCATCATTTTCGCCGATGAACCCACGGGCAATCTCGATTCCAATACCGGCGAAGCGATCCTGGAATTGTTCCGCAAACTCAGCAGCGAGGGCCGCACGATCGTGCTCGTGACCCACGATCCGGAAATCGCCGCGCGCACACCGCGTAAAATTGAAATACGCGATGGCAAAGTTGCCACCACGATCACGCCCGAGTTCATCGGCCAACGCAGCGGAGTGATGGCATGAAGAGGAATTTTTCATTCCAATTGCCCGCATGGGAAATGCGGAGAACCTCCAACATCCACCGGTTCCCGGCACGGACCATCTTTGGATGTTGGGCGTTCGATGTTGGATGTCGGAGGTCTCCCGCCTCGATGTTCCTCCTGTCCCGCTTCATTCGGCAATCCGCAATCTCCAATCGCCAATCCGAATGAACCTTCTCAACGCCATTCTTGTCGGATTCAAGGAAATCTGGGCGCACAAGTTCCGGTCACTACTCACAATGCTCGGGATCATTCTCGGCGTCTCCAGCCTGATCGGCATGTCCGCGCTGGTGAAGGGCATGGAAAACGGGATGCGCGAAGCCCTCGTTGCCATCGGTGGCGTCGAGCGCGTGCGCATTCAGGAGAACGATATTCCCGTCGAGCAGCAGCATCGTGCCGATCAAGCCACGGGCCTGACCATGAACGACGTTTACGCGCTTCAGAAAAACGCGAGTCTCACGCGGCTTATCCAGCCGGAAATGCGCGCGCGCAACTTCGTCATCACCCGCGGAGGACGCACCGCCGATCCTTGGAATTTTCTCGGCACCTGGCCCAGTGCGCTGGAGATGAACGAACACAAGATCGCCCACGGCCGGATGTTCAACGAAGTCGATGATGAACTCGCGCGGCCGGTGTGTGTGATCGGCACCACGGTTCGCGATGAACTCTTCGGTTCACCCGAGGAACTCGGCTACGAACTCAATCCCGTGGGCGAACAGGTCACGATTCAAAACCAGGTCTTCACGATCATCGGCATGTTCGAGCATTACGAGAGCGAGCAGGATCGCAAGGCGCGCGAGCTCGAGGCGCGCGAACGTGAAACCGCGAGCACCAATGCCGCAGCGGGGCCAAATCGCGACCGGGGACGCAACCGCGGACGGGGCGGTGGCGGCTGGGTGTTCCGCGTGAAGAACAACACAGTTTATATTCCGCTCAACACGATGTATCTCCGCTTTCGCGCCGCGTCCGGCACCAATTCCGCGCCCGATCCGCGCCTCAGTGGAATGTCCATCAAGGTCGCCAGCGTGGACGTTTTGGATCCCGCCATCGAACAGGCGCACAAGGCGCTGCTGCGAACGCACAATGGCATCGAGGATTTCACCTTCGAAACGCAGGAAAACTGGTCGGAGAACATTGCCGCAGCGATCAAGAACGCCCGCATGAGCGGCGGCATCATCGCCGCCATCAGCCTCATCGTCGGCGGCATCGGCATCATGAACATCATGCTCGCCAGCATCACCGAACGCATCCGCGAGATCGGCATTCGAAAGGCCATCGGCGCGACGTCGTTCGACGTGTTCGTTCAGATTCTCGTCGAGAGCATCGTGATCGCGATCATCGGCGGCATCGCCGGACTGGCCACGTCGCTGGGCCTGGTGAATTTGCTGACCTCGATTTCGCCAACGGACAACACGCCGGAAATCACCGTCAGTGCCTGCGTCGTGGCGTTCAGCTTCAGCGTGTGTGTTGGCGTGGTCGCCGGCCTGATCCCCGCACTCAAAGCAGCCAAGCTCGATCCCATTCAAGCGCTGCGTTACGAATAGCCTTCGGGACGAGCACACATCGATTCCGCATCGCGGAAGCTCAGCAAAGCTCACTTTCAACGCAGACGCGCGGAGAGCGCAGAGGTTCGCAGAGGATTCTCAATGGCTGATCCTCGTCCCCATTCGTAGGAGACGACGTGAGGAGTCTCTAGAGCGGTTACCAGAAGAAGTTTCCGACAACCGCGGAGACGCGGAGCAATCAAAATAGGGCTTCCTCCGCGCCTC
>CAMLLE010000519.1 GCA_946480555.1 uncultured Verrucomicrobia subdivision 3 bacterium | reverse complement strand
CCATCGTCGATTCGGTGAACGGACGTCTTCGGCGAATCGGGATCCGCTGACGGCTGGAATCGATAGTTCCCATCCTTCGTCGCCGCCCAAAGCTGGCCGTCGCTGACGAACAGCTTTTCGATTTCACGCTTCGGCAAGCCATCTTCGAACGACTGTTGTATCCAGGTGTTTTGAACAAATCGTAACAGCCCGCTCTCCGCCGCAACCCAAACAGAACCATCCGGCGCGCGCAGCAGGCTTTTGATCGCATCCATGCCGCCGCGAACCACGGACCATTGCTGGCCGTTGAACTGCCAGATCCGGCTGCCCGCGCTGCACCAGATTCGGTCATCGGGCATTTCAATGAAGTGTTCCGGTGCGGCGGGCGCGGCATGGTCGGACGCTGACCAGTGCTGCCAGCGCTTTTCATGGAGCCGTGCAACGCCGGATTCGCAGCCGACCCAGACTTCCCGATTGCGCGACTGAAACCATGCGACGGGTTTGCCGAGTTGAAGTTCGGATTCGGGAAATGCAGGCAGCGACGGCGGCCTCGTTGTTGAACTGGCCGCTGTGGCAAGTTGAACTTCCCCTTCTTTCCAGAGCGGCGGTGCGTGACGAAACAATCCTTCAGTGGAAGCGATCCAAAACGCGCCGTTGGATTCAACCGCGACATCGAGAATCTTGCGCCAGCCGGGGCGCGCGCTTTCGACCGGTTCGCGATGACTCGGATGAAACTCCAGTATCGAATCCGCAGTGGCGGCGCGAAGCGATCCATCGGCGCCGCGCCAGGCGAAACGCACTGGTTCGTTTCCAGCGGGAAACGTTCTCCAAACCGAACCGTCAAAATGAACCACAGCCTTCGCTTTCCCAATTTCGTCGCCCAAAACAACCACGCCATTCGCACCGTCCGGCTGCGGTTGCGAGAAGCTGGTCACCGTCAGGGATTCGGGAACATGTTCCTCCCACTCGCTGTCGGCCCGGATGCTGCGCAGCGGTCCGGGAATCTTGGCAACACCCCGACTGCCACTGATCCACGCCCCGCCATCGCTGGCAAATGTCAGTCCAGAAAACGCGCCAAGCTTCGTCTCAGTGGCTGTGCGAATAAGCACGGTGCGCGGCCGATCCGGTTCTTCCGTGTTGAATTCCATCAGGCGATCGGAAAGCAGGAACAGCACGCGTCCCTGTTTCAATGGCAGGAGCCGAATACGCTCGCGGTCCGCAGGCGCAAGCGTCTCAAGCTCCTTCAACGGATGCATTCGCCACGGGCCTTCGTACCATTCCAGCAAACCGTTTGTGTCCACCGCCCAAAGCTGGCCGCTCGGGCTGGCGGCAATCCTGCCGCAGGCAACGGGCGGATTTGGAATCGAAGTGGCTGAATAACCGTCAAATTCGGAAATCGAATTTCCATCCGAATGCGTGACGCAAACTTTTCCCTGCGCGTTCACGCTTACAAAAGCCGGCGCGGCCGCGGGCAAACCATCATGCGGCCCGAACGCGCGCCATTCCGCGGCGGGCTGAGCGTACGCGAGCCGCACCGCAACGAGAGTTGCTGCTGAAAGGGAAACCAACCTTCGTCTTTGCAGGCGAATCACACTCAACGCCGGAAGTATTTCTGCCGTGCGGAACCGGTGCAATGAAAAGCACAGGTGTGCTATCAGACGCACACTTCTCACGCGCGCCGCTTTCGATTAGGAAACCAACGCAGCTTGAGAGGTGTCCCTATGAAATCATTTTTGAAACTGCTGGGAGGAGCGTTCCTGATCCTGAGTTGCGGTCCGCAGGAGGTTGAAGCCGGACGGCTGATTGCCTGGGGCGGCGGCGCGCATGGCCAACATCCGGGAACGAACGACATGGCGGAGTTCAAGTCCGTCTCTGCGGGCGCAGTCAGAACGCTCGCGCTTAAGAGCGACGGAACGATGCAGGGATGGGGATACGGCCCAAGCGGTGAACTGCTGTACAATGTCCTCCCGCTTTCCAATGTCGTGGCAGTTGCCTGCGGTGAGAATTTGGATGCGGCGCTGCTGGCGGATGGCAGTGTCGTTTCCTGGGATTCCTGGAACACCAATCGCACGGCTCCCACCGAGCGGTTCACGTCGATCGCGGCGGGCAGGTATCACTGGCTCGGCGTGAGGGACAATGGCACCGTGGCGGGATACTTCGTTTCTGACAATGTCGCAGCTTACGTCCCATCGGGAATCGCCAACGTCAAAGCCGTTGCGGCGGGTGGCGATTTCTCTCTCGCACTTCAGGCGGACGGAAAAATCATCGCGTGGGGTTTCTCCAGCGAAGGGCAGACAGCGATTCCCGCCAGCGCTTCAAACGTGGTTGCCATCGCGGCCGGGACGGCCCATGGGCTCGCGCTGCGAAACGACGGAACCGTCATCGCCTGGGGCCGCAACTCGACGGGACAGACAAATGTGCCGCCCGGTCTCTCGAACGTCGTGACGATCGCGGCTGGCGAGAATCACAGCCTGGCACTGACAGCCGACGGGAAAGTGGTGGCATGGGGCAATAATCAAACCGGCCAGGCGAACGTCCCGAGCCTGTCACGCGTGACCGCTTTGGCCGCGGCGCGATTCCACAGCGTGGCGCTGACCTTGGACGGGCCAATTGAAATCCTGCAGAATCCAACCAACCAATCCGTTCCACTGGGTTCCAATGCAGTTTTTTCGGTCGTCGTGAAAGGACAGGAACCGCTCGGCTACCGATGGTATTTCGGGACAAACGCTCTGGTGGATGGCGGCGGAATTTCGGGAGCGGCCAGTGCGGCGTTGCAGTTGGAAAATGTTCCGTATGGAAGCGCAGGAGAATACTACGTCGCGATCAGCAACGCGTTTGGCGTCGCGACCAGCGCGCGTGCGTGGCTCACTTTGCTGACGCCGCCAACGATCGATTCGCGAACGGCGGATCAGATTGTAAGCGCTGGAAGCGACCGCGCGCTCAACGTCGGAGTCGCTGGAACGCGGCCGTTGAGTTACCAATGGGAATTCGAAGGGCAAACCATTCCCAACGCCACCAACCATTCAATTCTGCTGACGAACCTTCAGACGCAGTCGTCAGGAACCTATTCCGTGCTGGTCACCAATCTCTACGGTTGGGCGCGAACGAACATCTCGCTGGTGGTCACGGACACGCCGCCGGTCATCACACGCCAGCCGTACCAGATGCCGAATCAGCAGGTCATCACGAACTTCGTCATGCCCGAGGGCGGCTCGG
>CAMLLE010000518.1 GCA_946480555.1 uncultured Verrucomicrobia subdivision 3 bacterium | reverse complement strand
TTTGCTTCGATCCGGCAATCGTTCACGCCGCGGATGTAGATTCCGAACGCGTCGCTCTCAATCCGGCAATCGCGGACCACGGCGCGCGCGCCGGTAATCATCACGCCCGAGTCGAACGTCGTCAGGTCGCGTCCGGAATTGCGGATCATTAACCCGCGCACTTCGCAATCTGGAGCCGCGATGGTGAGTGGCGTTCCAAAACCGTTTCCGTCGATCACTGGCGCGTTCGTTCCGAGCAACCGGATGGAATTGGTGAGAATGATGCGTTCATGGAAAACGCGCGGGCCATGCACAAGAACCGTGTCGCCATCGCGGGCGGCGGCGAGTGCTCCTGCCAGCGAATCCGTCGCGTGATGCGTTGCGGCAAACGAGGGAAGGGTTAGTGCAGCCGAGAGGAACCACCACGTCGCTGCACGGCGGAGTTGTTGAACGATTCTGGCCAGATGAGAACGATTGGACGCGCACCGGTCGGTGCGGAGAATGAGGCTGCGCGGCAGCGCAGCCCTACCTTGATTGGTAGGGCAGAGCTGCCGCTCTGCCCATTCTTCTGCCAAAACGTTCCTATTCTTTAGCGTCCTCTTCATCACATCTGCGCAATCGTTGGCTCCGGATTCGTTCCCAGCGCGGAGAGAATTGTGAATACAACCGAGTTGATGAACCGGGTGCGGTCGAAAACGATCAGCACCGCGACAGCGATCATCACCGTTGCGCTGGTCCACTGTAGGCCGCGCGTCAGCCACGGGCGGTGCATGAACTGCCAGCTCCAATTGCCCACGGCGATCGCGATGGCGGCCATCGGAATCGCCAGCGCGAGCGAATAGGTGCCGAGAATCAGCGCGCCCCAATACCACGTCGAAGTGCCGACGAAGATCAGCAGCGGATACAGGATTGCGCCTCCCATGCAGGTGAGGCAGCTCACGGACAGACCGAGGCCGGCACAGAAGGAATTCGCGGGCGTGATGTTCTCCGTATCGCGCAGGCTCATGGCCGGAGCGCGAATCACGGCGGCGCGTTTGGCGGAGACAATACCAACAACCGCTGCGATTCCCATGCGAAGCCTTCTTCCGAGTTTCGCGAGCCAGACGAAGCACTGGCTGCCGCGTTTCAAGAGGCCGACGGATTTCAGGGCGAAGAAGACGAGGAACGTCGCGCCGAGCCAGTTTGCGTAGCGCGTCCATTCGCCAAAACCGGGACCATGGTTCGCGTGTGGATTCGCTGGCGCGGCGGCAGCGGCGGCGACCGCGGCGTTCACTTCTTCCGGGGTGGTTCCGCAAAAGACATCCGCCAGCGACGCCCCCGCCTGAAGCTTCGCCTGCATTTCCAGAAGTTCAGTCGCCACCAGCGCGACGGTGGCGCCGCTCGCCATGTAGAGCACCGTGAAGCCAGCCACGAACGCGATGAGGTTGCGAACAATCCGCCCGCGGATTTCCGGTGGAATGCGGCGCGAATGGGACGCCGGTTGCACGTTGGATTGCGTGTTCTCCAGTGCTGGCGATCTCCAGATCAACGTGGCTCCAGAATCCGATGCTTGGAGGAGCACGGGCGTCCCGCCTGTTGTTCCCGGCGTTTCGCCGAGAACATTTTCAAGCGAAGTTCCGGATTGCGCCACGGATCCAGCCGGCGGGACGCCGACTGGTGCAACCGGGACGGTTGCGCTCCCATTTCCAATTGCGTTGTTCTGCCGAACTGGTGCGACCTTCTTCTCGGCTGCGGCGGCTGAACTGGCGATGCCCGCGATGATGCCGGTGTAATACGTGGTCAGCTCAATGGCGCACGGGCTCAGGATCACCATTAACGCGCCGACGACGCTCAGGATCAACATGAGCGTGCTGGCGACGGTGCGGGCGGGCGCAGCTTCGGTGACGGGAAGCTTCCATTCGAACACGCGTTCCGGCGTTTTGCCGACGCCGGTCACGTGTAGTTTGAAATGGCCGCGGTCGGCCGCGAAGATCGGTTTGCCCGCGTTGTCCAAAAGCGGGAACACCACCAGATACATGTTGTGATGTTCGCTCAGCACGACGGGCGTTCCGAGTGACGGATACCGGTCGCCGTTGCTGTCTTCGATCTGCACTTTGCCGCGCAGGTCCAGATCGGCAATCGTGCCGACGTGCGTGTTGACGCCGAGCAGAAACGGCTGGGCGCGGCCCTGCCATTGCTGGAGGTAAGGCTCAAGCTTGACGCGCTTGATGTAATCCGGCGTGGCGTAAGTGGCGTCGAGGTAAACGTCGGAAAGCGAAACGCGCGAAGCATCGCTCTGGCGCGCCGTGGCCGGGCTGCCGGATTGGAGTTTCGGGACGATGTAAATCCCGACGACGAATACCGCGAGCAGCAGTGTGACGCCGGAGATAAAGAGGATGCGGGTGGCTTTCATGGGCGGGAATTGGCTGTGTAGCCGCCAAGGTAATGAGGCGGAGACGTGTGAATCGGTTGAGCAGATGTCCGCCTCCTTACGTCGGCGGCTACGGAGCGGCGGCTTAACCACGCAGCGGCGAACTGCAGCGCGATTGCGCCACCGATCAGCCAGGAACCAAGGCTCAATGTCGAAGTGACCTCGAACTGCGCGATCTTCTTCGAGCCGAGAAAGGGCGGAGTGAAGTTCTTTACGCCGGCCATCACGGTCTTTTGATCGCGTTTGTGGCCGATGTCGCGCATCTGCTGCATGGCCTGAATGGAGGCAACAAGCAGCGCAATGCTGAGCGCAGCCGGGACCAGCACCAGCGCGCGGGAACGGATTTTCCGGCTGAGAAACGCGGCAGCAATGCCGAGCACACTGGTCGCGATGAACGCGCCGGGCAGCCATTGGAATTGAGGGAGCGTTTCAGGAACATGAACGCCGATGTACTGGTTCAACACCGCGAGCTCTTCCAGATCGCCGCGGAAGGCGTTTGGATATACGACGACGTTGAGCGCTTCCTCGTCGCGATACTGCGGCGCTTCCAGGTGCATGGTCCAGAGCGGAAGTTTCAGGCTGATGATCAGCAGCGCGGCGGCGGCAGTGGTCAGCGCACCCATAATCACTCCGGTGAATCGGCCGGTGATCGCCTTCATTGCCGCCGACGTGAGGAGGCGGTCGTTTGAAAGTTCAGAACTGTCCGCCTCGTTACCTCGGCGGCTACGTGTTTTGAACATCACCTTACTCATACGCACTCTCCTTCTGCACGTTGCGGGCCTTGTCCTCCTTCGCGAGCGGGCCGAG
>CAMLLE010000517.1 GCA_946480555.1 uncultured Verrucomicrobia subdivision 3 bacterium | reverse complement strand
ATGCCATGATCCGCATTCAACTCCGCCGCCTCGCATGAATTCAATTCTTCCATGCATTTTCAGACCCGTTGCCGCGCTCGACTCTGGACAAACCAAAACACCGCTGGCCAGTGCGGTGAAATTCCACTACGTTGGCCGACCATGACTATTCCGTTGCCGAAACCCGACGTGATCATCACACACGAAAGCGATCTCGATGGGCTGGTTGCGGGCGTGCTGCTGCAACGGCTGGCGCGGCGGCTCTTCGATACCGACGTCCGGCTGGAGGCGTATCACTATAATTTCTGGAAGCAGCGCGAACTGCGCGAACGTTCCGCCTGGGTTACGGATTTCGGTTTCGAACAGCGGATGGATCGGGATAACTGGGTGGTGATCGATCATCACGCAACCGATACAGCACCGAAGACCGCTCACCTGATTCACGATCTCAACAAATCCGCCGGCCTGCTCTGCTATGAATTGTGCAAGGAGCACGGCCTCGGTTCGCCGGAGCTGGACCGCATCGTCCAGCTGAACAACGTATCCGACCTGTTTCTGGAGGATGATCCGGATTTCATTCTGGCGGCGGATTACGCGAACCTTGTGAAGATTTATCAGTTCTGGAATTTGCACGCGCTGCTGAACGGCCAGATCGAGAAGCTCCTGAATCACCCCTTGCTGGAAGTCATGGAAGTGAAGCGCCGCGTGGAGAATCCGCTCGGCTATGAGTGGAGCAAATCCAACGTGACCCAAATCAGCCCGATAGTTGGGTTGGTGGATACTGTGATCGGCAATACGAACTTGATCGTGCACCAGTTGCTCGAGCGCGAAGCGACGCGTTTCCCGGTTCTGGTCACGCTGTTCAAGCGGCCCAACAACGCGGTGATCGCGAGCTTCCGCAGCCGCAATGGTGAAGCGTTGAAGGTGGCGGAGAAGTTGCAGGGCGGTGGTCATGCCAATGCAAGCGGCGCGACACTCCCCAAATCGGTCCGTTCCGTTCAGGACGGCGTGAATTATCTGCGGCAGGTGTTGAGTCCGAAGAAGGATGCGCCTTTGAACAGCCTGGAAAGCCTGTTTGACGCCATCTCGAAGTGAAGTTGAAATGGCCGCAGCCTTGCCGGCAAAAACTGAGGGAACGCGAGCCAGCCGCCGCTTTTCGATCAGTTCTAAAGGCTGACCAGGCCGAGAATGTTCTGGCGTCGCACCGGCCCATACATCCGGCTGTCAAAGCTGTTCTGCCGATTGTCGCCCAGGACGAAATACTGGTCCTTCCCACACACAACCAGTTGTTCCTGCACTCCGGAACCGGTCAGCGTGGGTGCCCCGCGCATGACGTACGGTTCGCGCAGGAGATGTCCGTTCACGAAAACATTTCCACTGCGGAAGAACACCGCATCGCCCGGACGGGCGATGATCCGTTTCACCACAAATGCGCCATCGGTTGGATCCTTGAGGACCACGACATCGAGTTGTTTCGGTTCCTGAATCCGATAGGCGAAGCGATTCAGGATCAACTGATCGGCGGGATGCAGCGTCGGTTCCATGCTCTCACCGACGACTTCGACTGACTGGTAGAGGTAACGGCTCACGCCCGCGTAGGCACCGTAGCTGAGCGCCAGCATGAGGATGCATTGGAGTGCAGGTTTGAGCCATCTTCGGAACGGATTCTCCACGGGGTTCGAATCTTCATACAGCGCGATCACCGGCGTTTCGCATTTCATAGACTGTGAGCGGGTTTCGTTGTCTTCCGAACCAGAGACTAGCCGCAGGCGGGACCGTGAAACAATTGGGGCTGAATACGCATTTCAGCACCGGGGAGTTTACGGATGGAGACGGAAGAAGACCGGAAGCTGGAAGGTCAACGCAGCGGCGTTGAACAAATCAGGCGATGTTGCGCAGCAAAACTTCCGCGATTGCTTCGCGCAGATCGTCGAGCAGAAACGGCTTGCTGATCAAGCGATCAACACCAGCCAGCGGAGTGCCGGACGATTGCAGCATTTCCGCGTAAGCCGTGATCATGATCACGGGCTGGCCAGGGAAGAGAGTCTTGATCGTTGAGGCGAGTTCATCACCTTTCATGGATGGCATCGCGAAGTCGGTGATGACCAGATCGAACTTCTGCTTGTTGAGCCAGGCCAAAGCTTCCTTGCCACTGCTGGCGGTATGAACCTCATGCCCGTCGAATGTGAGCATCATCTTGACGGCATCACAGACAAACGGCTCGTCATCCACCACCAGAATTCTCTTCGTTGGCAGTATGGCGGCACCCATGGTTGGGCGAATACTATCTTCACACCTATCGAGCGCCAGTTTTTTGTTTACGCTGATTATCCGCAAAAAATCCGGCCGGATTCTCTGAGTTTGAACCGGGAAAGAAGGATCGAATGAATGCGGAAACCGGGGCAGCGGCCAGCCGGGAAACCGAAGATTTCAGCGTGCGGAACCGCCCGCGGTTGATGCGAATCAGGCGCTGTCAGCAGGCCGAGAGTTCCTGCTGAACCGCCTGCGCGAATGGAATCCGCTGCGTCGCCGCCTTGTTCACCCATTTCCGGGCTTCGCGAGGATTTCGTTCCACGCCGATGCCCTCGGCATACATGCGGGCAAGCTGCGCCTGCGATGGCGCATGTCCAAGTTCGGCGGCCTTGCGGCACCAGCAGAAAGCTTCCTCTTCATTACGCGCCACGCCCTTGCCGGTCAGGTGGTACTCCGAGACTTTCGCCTGCGCTTCGACGAGTCCTTGGAAGGCAGCGCGCAGAAACCATTTGTGCGCTTCGTAGGCGGATTGCAGGCCGCGCTCGCCCGTTTCGAACATCAGGCCAAAGCGATACTGGTTCAGCGCATCGCCGTTCTCTGCGCGAAATCGAATGTAGTAGAATCGCGCGTCAGCAACCTCCTTCGCCAGCCAGACGCTAAACCGGCCTTCACAATCCTGGTAAACGTGTTTCAGAGTTTCGCGCAACCCACCAACGAATTCAGCTTTCGAGAAGTTCATGTTTTCCGCGCTCTGACCGGTTAAGTGGACCGGCCAGCGGCGAAGAGAGTAGAAGCAAACCCTTTGCCAGCGGCTGGAGATGACCGGCGCCCGCAGCACGATTGAACCCGTTAACGATAGGTGAAATCAGGGAGGAATGCGCGGTCGAAACACGACCTTTGCTTCGCGCGGAGTGATGAACCATCGTCTCAATGCGAATTACGCGATCAGGCTGGAAACTGTGGATCGGAT
>CAMLLE010000516.1 GCA_946480555.1 uncultured Verrucomicrobia subdivision 3 bacterium | reverse complement strand
TCAGAATCCGGCGCCGGTGCGTAGGACTTCAATCCGGGAAATATCATGTAGGTCGCTTTCTGATCCGGACGGGCGATGACGACGAACTGGTCCATACCCATGGCTTTCATTTGCGCCGCGTTTTGCGCCATCATGCCGCCCTTGGCGTCGCTCATATTCATTTCAATGCGAGCCTTGCCGTTGTCGAAAGCAATCTTGCCCGGGAGCATCATTTCCTCGCCTTGCTTGATCACCACCTCGATGCCTGCGGAGAACGTCTGTTGATCGCCGAACAGCTTGGCCGTGGCGGCATTCATTTGAGGTCCAGCGCCCCGCCCCATTTGTGCGTCAACGGCGAACGGCAGGCAGAGCGCGGCCGCCAACAGGAGTTTAAGATGATTTTTCATAGAAGTTTCCCGCTGGATAACAGAGAGCCCAGCAAACGCCAGTAGATTGTTCTACTACTTTGGACCCAAAGCCGAACGCTCCAAGGAACTGCATCGGTGTCCGTCCAATCGCAAGACAGGGACGCCGGTGAGGCTCCAGAATCTCGCCAGCTCTTCACCGGGCGCGGAACGACACACTCTAGCTGCGAGGCGCCAGCATGCCGTTCAACTCCAGACGCTGGCCTTTGAAAGTCGGCACCCGCGTCACCTGAGCGTCGACGCGCAGCTTCAGTTCATTGCCGAGCAACGAGGTGATTCTAGCCGATGCCAGCTTTCCATCCTTCCAGGCCATGTCCACTTCGAACCCGCCACGCGCGCGCAGGCCTTTTACCGAGCCGGTGGCCCACGCCTTCGGCAGCGCCGGCAGCAGCGTGATTTCGCCATCGTGACTTTGGATGAGCATTTCGGCCATGCCAGCCGTGCCGCCGAAATTGCCGTCCATCTGGAACGGCGGATGATCATCGAACAAGTTCGGCAGCGTGGATTTCTGCAGCAACGCCACGATGTTCTGATGCGCCTTCTCGGCATCGCGAAACCGCGCCCAGAAATTGATGATCCACGCGCGGCTCCAGCCCGTGTGACCGCCGCCGTGGGCGAGCCGGTGATCGATGGTTTTGCGCGCCGCCGCGACCATTTCGGGCGCGTTGTGAAGATTGAATTGCCGCCCCGGATGCAGGGCGAACAAATGCGAGATGTGCCGATGTCCGGGATCGGATTCCTTGAGCTCCTCGGTCCATTCCATCAAGCGGCCGTCTGATCCGATCTTTGGCAACTGCAGCTTCGCGAGCGCCAATCGGACGCGCTGCGTGAAGGCATCTTCAATTCCCAGAATCGCCGCGGCTTCGAGCGTGTTGCTGAAGACGTCCCAGATGATTTCCTGGTCCATCGAGCAACCCATCGTGAGGTGCGATTTCTTCCCATCGGGCGCGATGAATTCATTCTCGGGTGAAGTGCTCGGACCGGAAACGAGCTTCCCGGTTTTCGGATCCGGCACCAGCCAGTCGAGCAGGAAAAGCGAGGATTCCTTGAGGATCGGATACGCGCGGTTTTGGAGAAATGCGCGGTCGCCAGTGAAGCGATAACGCTCCATGAAATGTTGGGTGCACCACGCACCGCCCATCACCCACATGCCCCACTGCGGGCTGCCGTAAAGCGCGTTCCAACGCCAGATGTCGCTGTTCAGGCACGCGGCAAATCCGCCGCAGCCCAGGGCCTGCGCAACACGCCGGCCAGAAGGCACCAAGCCATCGATGTAATCGAAAAAGGCTTCGTGGCATTCGGAGATGTTCGCCACCTCCGTATGCCAGTAGTTCATCTGCAAGTTGATGTTGATGTGGTAATCGCTGTTCCAAGGCGCGCGCATGTGCTCGTTCCAAAGCCCCTGCAAGTTCGCCGGCAAACCGCCCGGCCGGGACGAGCCGATCAGCAAATAGCGGCCGTATTGGAAATAGAGCGCTTCCAGGGCCGGATCGATCACGCCGCGCTTCACCGCGTTCAGACGGTCGAGCGTGGAATTCGTGGGAGCCGAACCGAGATCAAGGCTGACGCGTCGAAACACCTCCTGATGTGCGGCAATGCTGCGTTTGCGCAATGATTCGTATTTCAAGGTGGCACGATCCAGATCGCGTTCGCAGGCTTCACCGAGATCGCGCGTCAGCGGAGATTCCGGCGCGGCTCTGTTGTAATCCGTGGCGGCGGCGAGGATGAGCGTTGCAGCGTTCGCATCCACAATCTCGAGGACATTCGATTGCGCGTAAACCGCACCGCCATCGAGCTGCACGCGCAACCGCGCCTGAAATTTCACCCCACGATGCGTATCGCCGTGGGCAGCCTGACCCTCCAAAACCAGCGTGGATCCACTGACCGAAGCCTTGGCGTCTGGGCGTTGAAGTTTCAGGCGGGCAGAAATCTTTCCGCGCTGGCTCGCGGACAGGCGAACGACCATCACGTCGTCTGGGCGACTGGCGAAAACTTCCCGCGTGTATTGAGTTCCTTCCGATTCGAAGGTGGTGATTGAGATCGCTGAATCGAGATTGAGTTCGCGCCGGTAATTCGTCGGCGAAGAATTGGATTGAGATTCAATCAGCAGATCGGCGAGCGGCTGATAACTTCGCGGCTCGCTCGAGGCGGACATCAATTCGCGCTGCACCAGTTGCTGGCCTTCGCTGTATTTGCCATCGAAAATCAGCTGGCGCGCTTCAGCCAGCACACCGGCACGATCCGGCCGCGGTTCGGGACAGGGCGGCCCGGCCCAAATGGAATTTTCGTTCAACTGAATTCGCTCGGAGTTCACGCCGCCGAAAACCATTGCCCCCAACCGGCCGTTTCCGACTGGCAACGCTTCGACCCATTTCTGGGCGGGTTCGCGATACCAAAGGGTGAGGGCCTCTGCAGGCGCGGCGAGCGGCGAGGCGACGGCGGAAAAAAACGCCACAGCGTTGAGCACAAGAATTCGGCAGGATCGCATAAGAGTTCGCAGTAAAGATGCGTGGCGAGTAAACCGGGCGGCGCCGCGCCGTTCAACCTTCAATCGCGGATTCATCACTCGTCAAAACAACCGATGTGCGGCGCCGGGTGATGTCTGGCCTTCGGTTGCATTCGGTTGGCCCCTTGACCAAAGCGGATTCGATGCGACTATGTGGGCCGTTGTTTCTGGGGGCGTACTGGTTTCGACCTGATGAATGCGCCAGAGGCGGCATGCCGAGGATGGTTCGTTGGCCTCGTAAAAAATCGGACCAAAAATTAGTTGCTAACGAAGAACTAGCTCTCGCGGCCTAAGTGCCC
>CAMLLE010000515.1 GCA_946480555.1 uncultured Verrucomicrobia subdivision 3 bacterium | reverse complement strand
CGATTCACTTCAATTTTCGAGGCGCGCCAGCTGCAAGCCGCCGGGAGACTATCCAGCGCAACAGGGTTCAGGAATACGACAAGTGTCACATCTCAAGCGGAAGCCGGCACCGGCCTTTTGCTGAAGCCGCCAAAGTATTTCAGGATTTCGTCCCGCCACTTGGCGGAATCCGCGACTTGAATCTTAAGGCGATCGGCAACTTCGCGTTGACGCTGCGGATCGATGCGGCCGGCCAATGAATCCCATGTCGCCTGCAGCGCCATCGCTGCCGCCGCACCCGATCGATATCTGGCGCAAAGCTCATCCCACAGCGTCTTCCCTGACTTCATGCGGTGATCCCAGCCGCAGCGGTGGAACCACAAAAGGAACTTCTCCGGACAACGCGCGATGTCGTCAAACTCATCGCAAACCGCCGGGAAGTATTGCTCCACCGCGCGATTGCCGCGGCGCGTTCGATCAAAGCCAATCCCCTGCTCCGACGCATGGTGATAATACGTCGCCGTCCAGTCTTCCCGCGGCGCGCGACTGTTCCACGGCATCGGCGCGTAATGATCGCCGCCGATCAGATGATGCAGCCCCAGCGGCATCGTGTAATTCACGAAAGTTTCCCACGACGACATCATCATCCCGCGAATAACCGCGACCGTCGTCTCATCGTTCGTGAACGTCATCCGCGTCCATTCCTCGGCGATCCGTTCGGCGGAGATATCCGGATTCCAGGCCAGCCGGCCGGATGCGTACCAGTTCGATTGCGAAAAATGGTGGCCGCACCAGTTTGCGTCCAATCCCGGATTCACCACCGAGACCATTCCCGTGATGCCGCTCGAGTGAACCTGTCCCGCCAGCACTTTCGCGACGGTTGATCCCCTGCCCTTCGCGTGCGTGTCGGAGTCGAGGAATTCCTTCCACATCGTGCCGAGATAAACGAGGTGCTTCGCGTGGCCGAGATATTCCTGCGTCGCCTGGATTTCCGCGATCACTGGCGTGTGCTTCATCGCGCCAAACAGCGGATGGAACGGTTCGCGCGGCTGGAAATCGATTGCGCCATTCTTCACCTGCACGGCCACGTTCGGGCGGAACTGCCCGTCAAGCTTCATGAACTCGATGTATGCCCGTTTCGCGCGGTCCGGATCGACGTCCTCGTCGTAAACGAATGCGCGCCACATCACGTTGCCCTTGTGCGGCGCGAGCGCATCGGCGAGCAGATTCGCGCCGTCAGCGTGCGTCCGGCCGTAGGTCTTCGGTCCGGGCTGCCCTTCGGAATTTGCCTTCACCAGAAAACCGCCGAAGTCGGGAATGATGGCGTAGACTTCGTCCGCCTTGGCCTTCCACCAATCGATGACGCCCTGGTTCAGCGGATCGGCCGTCTGCAATCCTCCGATCCGCACCGGCGCCGCGAAATTCGCACTCACATACATGCGCACGCCGAAGGGGCGCCAGACGTCCGCCAGCGCGGCAACCTTGCGCAAGTTGTCAGCGTTGAGAATGCGCGGATCGGCGTTCACGTTGTTGATCACCGAGCCGTTCATCCCGATCGATGCGCAAGCGCGAGCGTAATCCGTGTATCGTGGGCTGAGCGTTCCCGGCAGCTCGTTCCATTGCCATAACGAACGTCCCGCGTAGCCGCGCTCGATCGTGCCGTTCGGATTGTCCCAATGATTCATCAGCCGCAGCTGAAGCGCTGGACGTTCCAGAACATCAAGGTGAGTGATCGGTTGCGCGGTCTGCATCAATCGCAGCAAATGGAAGCTGCCGTAAAGCGCCCCAATGTCCGTGTTCGCTGCAATGACCGTAATGGCTTTTCCGCCAAGGCGCGTCGAACGGATGATGAAGCCTTCGTCACCGACGCGGGCAAGATCGCCCGTCCAATTCAAGTCGCGAACGGGAGCCGAACTGGCCGGCGTGCCAACGATCAACGTTCCTTCGGCCAATCCTGAATCGCTCAGCGGGATCGATCGCTCCAGCATGGATGAAATGCCGAGCCGCAGGTCATCGCGAATCACACGACTGGTGGGCGAAGATCCGTCCACGTGAATGCGCCGCACCACGTCACGATAGCTGCGCGCGGCCGCTCCCGGAGGGGCATATCGCAGCCACAGCTTGTAGCCATCTTCATCCGCCAGAACTGCTCGCGCCGCGCGAGAACTGCCATCGCTCACGCAGCCGCCAACACACAACCCAGCCACGCCAGCCAGGCTGGTAGCCACAAATTCTCTTCGGGATACTTTCATATTTCAGCAAACGCAAAACTCGTCACCATGACGCGGCGCCAACCAGTTTGGCGCAGATTTGGGAACTGCGCGGCAGCGCAGCCCATGCTGCTGAATCGTGCGAATCAGGCCGGAACGAATCAAGGTCCGGTTCGTCAGGACCGCCGGTGCGTTCGTCGTAGAGACGGCATTCGCTTCAACAAGGTTGCTGGAAGCTTCATCGTCGGCTGGCACGCAGCGGCGCGGGGGAGATTTCGCCCGGGATCCTTCACCCAAATCCCTCCCTTTCCACGTTTCGCCTCTGTGCTACGTTTCTCCATTCCTATGAAACCGAGCAGGGCACGAAACACCAAGGCACGGCCTGGCCTCCGCGCGCCAATTCCCGGCATGGACACGCGCGATGCTGCGGGCCGAACCGACTGGCCACGAACCCGATCTTCCGACAACCGCCCGGGCGATCGCGGACAGCGCAACCGCGAAAACTCTGTGCGCGATCGGAATCTGGGCGGCATCGATTCTTCCGGGCGGCGCGTGGCGAAAGCGCGGACCGGGCAGCCGAAGCGCGATCTGCGCGCGGCTCAACCGGAAGTCGCGAACCCACGCAAGGCACATCGCACCAGTGTCACCCGCGCAACCACCTCGCGCGAATTGCACCGGCGCCGCAAACAGATTCGCCGGTTGGAAGAACCACCCCGTCGAAACAAACCAACCAACCGGCGCGCACAAACCAAACAAACATAACGGAGGCCGTATGTTCTTCTATGAATGGGTCATTCCCGTCCTCGCCGTATTCGTTATCGCCGCTGTCACGTTCTACGTGGCGATTCGCAACCGCGCCAACGCCGGCGTGCGAACAGACGGCGAAGTGCTCTACGACGAATACGAAAAGCCCGACATCGACTCTCCCCGGCACGAGCGCGCGAGCTGAGTCGGACAAGTCGCGAACTCAGCCGGAACGATGCAGTTGAATATGGGGCAGAGCGGCAGCTCTGCCCTTGTATCTGA
>CAMLLE010000514.1 GCA_946480555.1 uncultured Verrucomicrobia subdivision 3 bacterium | reverse complement strand
GTCACCATCACGACGGTCATCCCCTGGTTGTTCAACTTCTGGAAGACACCCATGATCTCGATGCTTGTCTGGCTGTCGAGATTGCCGGTCGGTTCATCTGCCAGCAGCAGGGCCGGTTCATTCACCAAAGCGCGCGCGATCGCCACGCGTTGTTGCTGGCCGCCGGAAAGCTGGTTCGGATGATGATCTGCACGTCCCGCGAGGCCGACGAGTTCCAGCGCGTTGATGGCGCGCGAATGCTGTTCGTCCCCGGAGATGTGGCGATGCGTGTAAAACATCGGCAGCTCGACATTTTCGATCGCCGACGTGCGCGAAAGCAGGTTGAAGCCTTGAAACACGAAGCCGATTTTCTGGTTGCGAATGTCGGCCAGCTCATCGCGGTCGAGAACGGACACGTCGATTCCATCCAGCAAATAACGGCCTTCGCTGGGCCGATCCAGGCAGCCCAGCGTGTTCATCAAGGTCGATTTACCGGAACCGCTCGCACCCATGATGGCCACGAATTCGCCCGGTTGAACCTTGAGCGAAACGCCGCGCACGGCATGAACTTCCACTTCGCCGGTGTGATACACCTTGTGAATGCCCTGCAACTCAATGACCGGATGCTTGTCCATGCCGCGAAGATCAGAACCGCCGGAAGCCGCCGGGGCGTCCGCCGCCGCTGAACGGATTCGATTGAGCGGCAGGATTGGCGCCGCTGGAAGAAATGCCCGTCACGACCTGCGCGCCCTCCTCCAGGCCGTCCAAGATTTCCGTGCTGGCGCCGTCAGATATTCCTGTGCGGATCTGAACCGGTTTCAGTTTCGGTTCCTCGGTGCCGGCGCCTTCCAGAATGTAAACTGTGCGTTCCATCGGGCGCGCTTCACCCGCAGGTCCGCCTTCGCGATTGCGATTGCCGCGCAGGCCGCCGCCGCCGCGTCCTTCACCGCGCGGGCGATCACCCGTGGGCCGTGCCGCTTGGGCGCCAGGTTGCGCCGCGCCCGTCATTGCGGGAGTTTTGTTGGTTGCCGCAGAGGCGCCTTCCGGCGGACGGAATCGCAACGCGGCGTTGGGAAGCTTCAACACGCCTTCGCGTTCGCGCAGAATGATCGAGACATTCGCCGTCATGCTGGGCAGCAATTTCAAATCATCGTTGTTCACTTCGATGATCGCGCTGTAATTCACCACGTTTTGGTTTGTGACGGCGCCATAACGCACCTGGCTCACCTGACCGCGAAAAATCCGATACGGATAAGCATCCACGGTGAAGGTCGCGTTCTGACCGGTCTCCACGCCGCCGATATCCGCCTCCGAAACCAGCGCCGCGATCTGCATTTTGCTCAGGTCATTTGCAATGATGAACAACGTCGGCGTGTTGAAGCTGGCCGCGACCGTCTGGCCGACATCCACGTTGCGCGAAATCACCACGCCATCCACTGGTGCGCGAATTTCGCAGCGCGAAAGATCCACCACAGCGCTCGCGAGCGCAGCTTCGCTGGAACGCAGGTTGGCTTCCGCTTGCTGCAGTTGAGCGATCGCGGTGTCGAAATCGGCATTCGGGATCAGCTTGCTTTCGAAAAGACTGCTGGCCCGGTTCGCCTGCACGCGCGCGAGTGTGACGTTGGCGACGGCGTTGGAAACCTGCGCTTCGGCCCGCAGCACGGCCACTTCGTAAGTCGAAGGATCGATTTCAGCGATCACCTGGTTCGATTTCACGCTGGAATTGAAGTCGGCGTAAATGGCCTTGATGCGGCCGGAAATCTGGCTGCCGACCTGGACATTCACCACGGGTGTCAGGCTGCCGGTCGCCGTCACGGCCTGGGTGATGTCGCCCCGCGGGATGGTCGCCGTCTGGAATTGCGGCCCGGAATCGTCCTTCTTGAAATACCAATAGGCCGCGCCGCCCAGTGCCGTCAGAACGACGAGCCAGGTGATTCCCGATGACCAGCCAGATTTTTTTCGTGCCATAAACAACGCATCCGCGAGCGTGAATCGGCCAGAAACTTTGCCGGCGGCCGATTTCAAACAGTTCGTCAGACCCAAACTGTAACCGGCAGGTTACTTCGTTTGTCCGGGAAGTCGATGGAGGATTAGGCAGGTTGCGCGGCCGCTGGCCCCAGTTGCGCTGCAAGGGTTCTGCTTCTCGGCGACAACTGACGACTGACAACTGACAACTGACCCAATACAATCCGTTCGTGTTGCAACTCCTGACGAAAGATCTCAAAGCTGGTCTGCATTTGACCCAGGCCCAATGCGCCGACGCGGTGACCGAACTCGTGAACGAAGCAGTCGCGCCAGAGACCAAGGCTGATTTCCTCTGCGAGCTCGCGCTCAAGGGCGAAACGGTGGATGAGATTGCCGCGTTTGCAGCGGCGTTGCGCGAGCGGTCCATTCAACCGCCGCTCGATGCCGCCACGCGCGCGCACGAAATCCTGGACGTCTGTGGCACGGGCGGCGATCGCCTCAATACGTTCAACATCTCCACCACCGTGGCCATTGTCTGCGCCGCAGCCGGTGTGGCCGTGGCGAAACATGGGAATCGCGCGATCACTTCCAAGTCTGGCAGCGCGGATGTGCTGGAAGCGCTGGGCGTTCGCGTCGATTTTTCCCCGACCGAAGCCGCAGCATCGCTCGCGAAGCACAAGTTCGCGTTTTTCTTTGCGCCCAATTTCCATCCGGCGTTCAAGTTCATCGGTCCGGCGCGCAAGCTTTGCGCGGATCGCGGGCAGCGAACCATCTTCAATTTCCTCGGACCGCTGCTGAACCCCGCGCGACCGACGGCGCAGCTCGTTGGTGTTCCGCGTCCACAACTGTGTGAACCGCTGGCACAGGTGCTGCAACGCCTGGGAATTCGCCGCGGCATGGTGGTTTCAGGAAAGGTCACACTGCCGGATTCAAAGGCTGAAGCGTTTCTGGACGAGCTTTCAGTCGTTGGTGAAAGCACCATCGCCGAGTTTTACCACGAGCGCGGCTTCACCGTTTCGGCGATGCAGGCCAGCGCCTTTCCGGTCCAGCCCGCCACACTGGCGGATCTGGCCGGCGGCGATCGCGAAGCGAATGCGGCGATCATCCGTGAGCTGCTGGCCGGACGCGAACGCGGTCCGAAGCGCGACGCGGTCTTGTTGAATTCTGCCGCGGCGTTGTTCGTTGCGAGCCGCTGTCGATCTCTCTCGGAAGGTTGGGAACTGGCGGGCCAGGTGATCGATTCCGGCGCCGCGGCGAAGAAGCTTCAGGAACTCGC
>CAMLLE010000513.1 GCA_946480555.1 uncultured Verrucomicrobia subdivision 3 bacterium | reverse complement strand
GCGCGGCTGAAAATGATTGAACTCCGAAGGAGTGCCTGGCTGGTAGCCACGGGTGGAGCGCAGCGAAACCCGTGGAACAAACGATTGAAATGAGACACCGCCCCGAAGGAGGCGGAGGATATCCGTCGCCCACTTCGGGGCGAAAGGTTTCCACGATGGCACCCACGGGTTCCGCTTCGCTTCACCCATGGCTACCCGCCTGCGGCCCTTCGGGCCTTTCGCGATTCGTGCCAGCCGAGAATTTGAATCCATTTCGGAGACGGTGCGGTTGTTTTCTGCGTTTAACTGACCATCATCCCTATCCCTCTCCAGTCGGAATGGGAGAGGGAACTTGGATGAGGCGTTCCCGGACGTTTGAATTTCTTCCAACGTGTTCCTGCTAAGTCTCCGTAGCAGCCGACGTGAGTCGGCTCCGACCGATCAGATGGAGCGGACTCACGTCCGCTGCTACGGGGTTGCGGCGAGGCTATTAGGGCCGGCCACTCAGACTTCAGATCGTCCAGCCTTTGCTGAGCGCGTAATAGACTTCGTTGTTGCGCAGCGTTTGCTGGAAGTCGCGGACGGTTGTCTTCGCATCGATGATCGCGAGTTCGATTCCGGCGATCGTGGCGAAATCTTCAATCATCTCGGTGGTCACCGCCTGGCTGAAGCCGGTGTGATGCGCGCCGCCAGCATGAATCCAACAGGCACACGCGTCTTCGAAGTTCGGCCGGCATTTCCAGACCGCACGGGCGACCGGGAGCTTCGGCATCGCGTGTTCCGGCGCGATGCAATCGACTTCGTTGATCAGGAAACGGAAGCGGTTCCCCATGTCCATGAGCGCGACGTTGATGCCAGCGCCGGACGGGACGTTGAACACGAGGCGCGCGGGATCGGCCTTGCCGCCGATGCCGAGCGGATGCACTTCGAGGGAGGCTTTGCCGTCAGCGATTGACGGGCAGATTTCCAACATGTGCGCGCCGAGCACGAGCTGGTTGCCGGGTTCGAGATGATAGGTGTAATCCTCCATGAACGACGTGCCACCCTTCAATCCGCTGGCCATGACTTTCATGGCGCGAACGAGCGCGGCGGTTTTCCAATCGCCTTCGCCGGCGAATCCGTAACCGTCGTTCATCAAACGCTGCGGCGCGAGGCCGGGCAGCTGAACGAGCCCATGCAGATCTTCGAACGTGGTGGTGAAACCTTTGAATCCGCTGCTGCCGAGAAATGCGCGCAGGCCGAGCTCAATTTTCGCCGCTTCGCGAATCGATTTGGCGCGCTTGCCGCCCTTGCGAAGATCAGCCGCAACTTCGTAGGTGGATTCGTATTCGGAAACCAGACCGTCGATGTCCTTGTCCGAAACTTCGTTCACAGCCTTCACGAGATCGCCAACACCGTGAGTGTTCACCGAGTAACCAAACTTCAATTGCGCCGCGACCTTGTCGCCTTCGGTGACGGCCACTTCGCGCATGTTGTCGCCGAAACGGACGAACTTCGCGCCCTGCCAATCGTGCCATGCTGCGGCTGCGCGCGCCCAAGCGCCGAGCTTCGCTTGAACGCTTTGTTCCTTCCAGAAACCGACGACCACTTTGCGCGCGATGCGCAGGCGGGTCATGATGAATCCATGCTCGCGGTCGCCGTGCGCGGCCTGGTTCATGTTCATGAAATCCATGTCGATCGTGCCCCACGGAATGTCGCGATTGTATTGCGTGTGGAGATGGCAGATCGGCTTGCGGAGCTGCTTCAGGCCGTTGATCCACATCTTGGACGGCGAGAACGTATGGCACCAGGTGATGAGGCCGATGCACTTCGGTGAATTGTTCGCGTCCTGGCAGAGTTCCGTGATGGCGTCGGGCGAAACGAGGACTGGTTTGAAGACGACTTTGACCGGAATGGACGACGAGCCGTTGAGGCCCTTGGCGATTTCCTGGGAATGCTCCGCGACCTTCTTGAGAGTTTCAGGGCCGTAGAGATGCTGGCTTCCGGTAATGAACCAGACTTCAAGGTTTTTAAGGTTGATCATAATTGTGGTTGTGAGTGGTCAGCCGTGAGTCGCGCTCACGTGAAGTTGTGTTTCCTGGTCCCGCTCGGATTCAGCCATCGGCATGATGAGGCGGTCCAAACCTGCGGCAACGAGGCCTGCCACGCGACGGCGTGGAGCGCCTTCGACTTTGATGTCGCCAAAGCGCGCCCAAAGTGCGCCCTTGGAAATCTGTGCGGAAAGATACTCGAGAACGCTCGGAGGCAGCTCAGTGATCGCGCCGGTCAGCACCACGCGGCGAAGTCCGAGCACGTTTAACGCACCGGCGATGACCACTGCGGTGGCGTCCAGCGCGCTGGCGAGCCAGAGCTCAATTCCAGATTCACTCACAGACCTTGAGAAAGCTTCCCACGAGCGCGGCGAATCCGGCTTCGCTTCCGCAAAACTCTGAAGCAGTCCACGCGTTGAAACGAGCGTTTCCAAACAGCCCGTCGCACCGCAACCGCAGCGGCGGGAATTGCCATTCACCGGCGTGTGGCCAAGTTCGCCACTGATGGGCAGTGGATGCGAATGGAGCTTCCCTGCCATCACAATCGCGCCGCCCACGCCATCGCCGAAGTCGGCGAGCAAAAAATCTTCCAGCTCTGAATCTGCCGATTGATGACCCAGCGCGAGCGCGTGTTCTTCCTGAACTAGAATGACCGGCGAATTCCAAACCTCACGGATCAACGCTGGCAAATCGGCACCTTCCGTCCAGTGCAAGTTCGGAGAATAAAGGACTCGGCTTGTGCGTTCATCGACCACGCCCGGAACACTCAGCAGAATTCCCCAGAACCTCCGGTCTTTCAGGCTCTTGGCAGCGTCCCGAAGCTGTTCTGAAAGCGCCTCGACGGAGTTGGGCGTTTCCAGTTCGGCGATCCAGGCGTCTTCCCCGCAAACTCCCACGGAAGGCAGCGCAAGTTTCGTTTTCTGAATTCCCAGCTGAACGACCAGGAAATGCATTCCTGACTGGCTCAGCCGAAGCATCCGGGCTGGCCGGCCAGCTTTGGTTTTTAGAGAAGCCGCTTTGGGATCTGTGTCTGCCGCAACTTCCTCAAAGACCCCCATTTCGATAAGTTCATCGACGATCTTGCCGGCGGTTGGCTGACTGAGGCCTAATGATTTGGCCAGTTCAGCTCGTGACGCCATGCCCATGCGACGCAGGTGACCGAGGACTGCCCTCTTGTTCAACCGCCCCATTCGCGATGGCACCACAATCATAATAATTA
>CAMLLE010000512.1 GCA_946480555.1 uncultured Verrucomicrobia subdivision 3 bacterium | reverse complement strand
GAGCCACGGCGGACGGTTTCGAGGCCGGGATTCACGCTCATCGAACTGCTCGTGGTAATTGCCATCATCGCCATTCTGGCTGCCATGCTGTTGCCGGCGCTGGCGCGAGCCAAGGAATCGGGACGGCGCGCCGCGTGTCTCAGCAACCAGCGGCAGATCGCCATTGGCATGAACGTTTACGCGCTCGACAACAATGATCGCGTCCTGCCGGCGAAGGATTTCCAGGTGCATAATGCTCTGACACCGCCCGAAGCGGCGAGCGCCGCCACCGTCGGCCTCGTGGTCAGCTCAAACCAGAACTCAAGTGTGTGGACGTGTCCGAATCGCCCCGGGTTTCCGTTGCGTGAGAACAACCCGAATCAATGGATCATTGGCTATCAATATTTCGGCGGGATCACTAATTGGGTGAATCCTTCGGGGACGTTCCCGGGGCGCAGTCCGGTCAAACTCGCGCAGGCCAGTCCACACTGGACTCTCGCGGCAGATGCCACGATGAAGATCAATGGACGTTGGGGCGGTCTCGAGGCGGCTCCGCGTGAGTTCGTTTACGCCAACATGCCGCCGCACCGCGGACGCAGTGGCGGCGTGCCGGCCGGTGGAAACCAGGTGTTCGTGGATGGCTCGGCGCGGTGGATCAAGTTCGAGGAAATGTATTTCCTGGCCACGTGGCGGGTCGGCGACCGCTTCTGCTTCTTTTATCAGGACCAGACAGACTTCACCTCTTCACTGCGCAACGCGCTCGTCAATCTGCGGGCAGTGCGGTGGCGGTAGGGGAACGCCCGTCATTCCGGATCAACTGATCCGTGATCGGGCAACACTGCAGGGAGTTTCGCTGGCTCGTTTGGCTTTACGGCGCATTGGTCCATTCTGATCAACCGAAATCCCGGCGGGGATTGTCCGACGTGCGCTGCATCCTGCGGCGTCAGAATCCTTCACTGCTGCGTGGAAGATGCTTCCGAACCTGGCTTCCGCTCATCTTCGCCGGTTTTGCCCGAGGTCGCGTTCTTCACATCGGTCAAAAAGCCGATGCGCATTTCCGACCGACTTCTGGTTTGATGAACGCTGCTTGCCTATGAAAACAACAACCGCATTTACGTTTGGCGCCTTTCTCGCAGCGGCGACCGTTCACGCCCAGTTGAAGGTGGATTTCGATGTTGTGGACGCGACGGGAGCGTTGGTCGCAAATTCGGCCACTGAATCCGGTTTTGAATCGTTTCCAGTTCAGAACCAAACGAACGGCCAGCCGTTCGAGTTGTTTCGCACCGTGGCATTCAACACTGCCGCTTGGGGCACGGTGAACATAACGATCGGCAGCGACGCCAATCCAGCCGCGACGAATTACTTTCAGGTGCCGCGGGCGATTGCGCGGACCGGCGCGCAGCTCGGTGCCTATAACGGCAACCTCCCATCGTTGGTGCGCGACTGGGTGGGCATCGACAGCCGTCCTGCAGGCGCTGGAGCAACGACGTTGAGCCTTGCGATTTCGTCGCTGCCCGTCGGGGAGTACGAATTGGTTTCGTACCACCAGGATCCTGCGGATCAGACCGGGAAGTTTGACGTGTTGGTGAACGGAAATCAGATCGCCACGAACGTGGACATTCGCAGCAGCGCGCCCGGCGAGAATCCCGGCGCGGGTAATTCTCCGTTCTTCCACGTGAGCCGGTTCACTTCCGACGGCAGCACACCGAATACGATTTCCTACCGGCTGACCACCACCAACAGCGCTTCGGACGCGGAGCGTTTGCTGGTCTTGAACGCCTTCGTGCTCGCGCCGCGCAACGCGGGTTTGCTGGTGTATTCGTTCTCGTCCACGCCGGCGACAGCATTCCAGGGATTGCAGTCCACGTTGTCCTGGACCGTGCGCACGAACACTTCCGTCTCCATTGATTGGATCGGCGACGTCACAGCCAATACGACGAACGGGAGCGGGAGCATCGCCATCACGCCCAGCGATTTCGCCGCGCCGGGAACAACCCTCACCGTGATTCTCACCGTGAGCGACAGCAACACGGGCGAATCGGAATCGCGTTCGATCACGATTCCGGTGAACAACGACATCGCCGCGTTTCAGGCGAATCCCAAGGTCGTTCGTCAGGGGAATCCGGTGGCGCTTTCATGGTCGGTGCATCCGGTTCCGACCGCGCTCTCGATCAACCAAGGCGTGGGCAATGTGCTGGGACAGACGACAAATGGCGTGGGCGCGATCAGTCTGAATCCGATGGCCACGACCACTTACACGCTGACGGTGGATCGCGGCGGTAATATCACGCAATCCAATGTCACGGTGGTGGTGATTCCAGCTGGCGGCACCGGAACATTGACCAACGGGCTGGTCGCTTACTGGCCGCTGGACCAGGTGCAGGGCACCAAGACGCCGGACGTGATTAGCGGATACGATTTGAACTTAGAAGGCGCGGGCGTGCCGGTGCTCACGAACGCCGGTTATCGCAGCAATGCGTTTTTCCTGACAGGCAACGGCGCGCTGGCGCGGGCGCATGGCGCGGGAGACCAGCTGCCGGCCAACAAACACTCGGCGTTCACGATTTCCATGTGGGTCCGGGCAGACGGTCCGCCGCAGGATGACCGCCGGATTTTCGCTGAAGCCAGCACCGCAAGTAACAACCCGCTGTTTACCTTCGACACGATGGGCGGCCTGCCAAACGACGCGCGCGGCACGAGCATGTCGGTGTTCATCCGCCGGGCTGACAACGTGAATGAGAACTTTCACACTTATACGGCGGGTGCTGTTTTTGACAACACCTGGCACCACGTCGTCCTCGTTCAGAGTAACGGCGCGCGGAACGTCTATATCGATTCCGTGCTCGATTCGACGACAATCACAAATGCGTCGTCGAGCTGGCACACCAACGTCTTTAACACGACGAGCTTTGGCGGCATCAAGCGCGCCTCGCTCGCTTCATTCCTGACCGGATACGTCGATGACGCAGCGATCTGGAAGCGGGCGTTGTCGCCGGAAGAGATTGGCGAACTGTTCCTCGACGGCGTGAACCCCAACGGCGGTTCATTGCCGCTGGTGATCAACGAATTCAGGGCCGACTTCCCGACGGTGGTCGCTGGCGACACGGTGCGATTACATTGGAACGCGACGTCCGACGCGACGCTGACGATCAACAATGGCGTCGGCAACGTGACCGGAATTTCGCAGTTCGGCGTCGGCTCCACCAATGTGGCGGTGAATGTACCGACGCAGTTTACCCTCATTGCTTCGCGCGGAAACGAGAC
>CAMLLE010000511.1 GCA_946480555.1 uncultured Verrucomicrobia subdivision 3 bacterium | reverse complement strand
TCTCATTTGCGCCGTGTGTGAAAGCCGGACCTGTTGTCCGGCTTTTTGTTTGTACGCGTTGCGCTTCATTGGGGTGATCGCGGGCAACCGGAAAGGAGCAGGCTTCCGCGCGCAGTTCATCGGTTCCCGCTGCGGACGGCTCCACGTTGTTGACGCCAATTGCACCGGTGTTTACCGTCCCGGCTCCGATGAAAGTCACGCTCAACTGGCTCAAGCAATACGTCGATTTCAACTGGTCGCCGGAGGAACTCTCCGAGCGGCTCACCATGCTCGGGCTGGAGGTTGAAGGCGTTCACAAGGTGGCCGGCGAGTTTGAGGGAGTGGTCGTTGCGCAGGTCATCACACGCGACAAGCATCCGAATGCCGACAAGCTGTCGCTCTGCCGCGTGAACGACGGAAAGGGCGAGCGCCAGATTGTTTGCGGGGCGCAGAATTTCAAGGCGGGCGACAAGGTGCCGCTGATTCTGCCAGGCGCTTCATTGCCGATGAAGCCGGGCGACAAGGAGCCTTTCACCATAAAGGTTGGCAAGATTCGCGGCGTGGAATCCCACGGCATGATGTGTTCGCACGAGGAATTGGGAATTGATCCCGAAGCCATCGGCCACAGGAAGGAGGACGGCCTGTTAATCCTGCGCGAAGATGCAAAGGTCGGTCAGTCATTCGCGGAATACCTGGGCCGCAGCGGTGGCGATGTGGTTTACGATCTCGAAACCACGCCGAATCGTCCGGACTGGAACAGCGTCATCGGCATCGCGCGGGAAATTTCCGCCCTGACCGGCAATCCACTCCGCATTCCCGAAATCCGCAATCCACAATCGGCAATCGGACGCGCTGCAGACCTTGTTTCAGTCCGGATCAACGACGCCGAGCTTTGTCCGCGCTACACCGCGCGCGTCATCAAAGGCGTGAAAGTCGGCCCGAGTCCTGAATGGCTGAAAAACACGTTGGAGAAAGTCGGCATCCGCAGCATTAGCAACGTCGTTGATGTGACTAATTTCGTAATGCTGGAAGCCGGCCAGCCATTGCACGCTTTCGATTATCATTTGATTGCCCGGGGCGCGAATGGAGTGCCGACGATCGTGGTGCGGCGTGCAGCCGACGGCGAGAAGTTCAAGACGCTGGATGGCCAGGAACGGGTGTTGACGCGCGAGATGCTATTGATTGCGGACGAACAGAAAGGCATCGCGCTCGCCGGCATCATGGGCGGCCAGAACACCGAGATCAACGATCAGACGGTGGATGTCCTGATCGAAAGCGCTTACTTCAATCCCACGAACATTCGTCGCACGAGCAAACAACTCGGATTGCGCAGCGATTCCAGCTACCGATTCGAACGTGGCGCGGATGTGGGCATTGCCGACTGGGCCAGCCAGCGCGCCGCGCAGTTGATTCTTCAAACCGCCGGCGGGCAGCTAGCCGAAGGTGTGGTCGATGTTTGCCCCAAGCCGGCCGGGGCGAGACAGATCGCGCTTCGGTTCGACAGAACAAACGAACTGCTCGGAACGAACATTAGCGCTGAACAGCAGTCGAAGCATCTCACCGCACTCGGACTCGCCGGTGGTGCAGCTCCCGGCGTCTTTGAGATTCCGAGTTTCCGGGTCGATTTGAAACGCGAAGTGGATTTGATCGAAGAGGTCGCCCGGCTGCACGGCGTGGATAAGATTCCATCCACTCCGCCGCGCGGTGCGATTGGCTCCAATGCTTACGACGAGATTCACGATCAAATCGCCGAGGCGCGGCGAATCCTGGCAGGACTCGGCCTGAACGAAGCGCAAGGCCAGACGTTGATTCCCCAGTCCGAAATCCGAAATCCCAAATCCGGTGAGGAACTGGTCGCCCTGTCGAATCCGCTCAGTGCCGATATGGATGTGTTGCGTCCAACCTTGTTGACCGGCTTGATCCATTCGCTGCGTCACAACGTCAGCCGCAGGAATTACGATGTGGCGCTGTTCGAAGTGGGGCGGATTTTTTCTTCGTTGAACGGTTCTGCAAAGGAAGAACGGCGCGTTGCGATTGCCATCACCGGACAGCGCAATCCTTTGTTCTGGAGCGGCGGCGAACGCGAGGCGCGGTTCGACATTTACGATCTGAAAGGTGTGCTGGAGGAATTCCTGGAGCAGTTTGGCATTCGCGGCGTGGTGTTCGCGAGACGAGCCGAGAGCACTGGATTGTTTCTGGAATCAGCAACAATCCAGATTGGGAAATTGCCACTCGGCGAAGTCGGTCAATTGCTGCCAACGCTCGCGAAGCAATACGATCTGCGCGATCCGGTGTTCCTTGCCGAGTTGAGCCTGGATCAATTGATCGCCCGCCGGAACCCGGCCAAATCGTTCAAGGCCCTTCCCGCCTTTCCATCCAGCCGGCGCGATGTGGCTATGATCGTCGCCGAGACGGTCACGCACGACGCAGTATTGCAGGTGGTGAAACAAACCAAGCCGGCGAACCTGGAAAGTGTGGAGCTGTTCGACGTCTTCCGTGGCAAGAACGTTCCCGCGGGCCAGAAAAGCATGGCCTACGCTTTCACGTATCGAAATCCGGAACGCACATTGACGGAAGCGGAAGTGAACTCCGCCCACGAGAAAGTGGTGGCGCAGCTGAAGCAAACGCTGCAGGCGGCGCTGCGGGAGTAGGGATGGTCAGGGGCAAACAAGGGAGCGAAGTTCCGGGTTTTGCGCTCATCGTTCCATTTTGTAAGAACGGGCTTCACTTGACCGCGACGTGTTCGTCGCGATGTTTCCGGCGCTCATATTTCTCCCGGCAACGCACCACCCATTTCCGCACCTTCTTCAGGTAGTAGCGCGCCCAGGCGAACTCCGTGGCAAGGATGGCGAGGCCAAGCGGGATCACTACAAAAGCCGGTCCAGGCAGGAATATCAGGGCGAACCCCGCGATCAGCACGCAACCGCCCGCAATGCCAATGATTGTTTTGCGAACGGCAGGTGAAAGTTCATCCAACCGCAACGCGCGACGAATTTTCTTCCAGGTTTCTTTGATCGAGCGACGGGAACTCATGCTGCCAATCTCGCTTACGGGTTTGATTTGGCAACTGGGCTTCGACCGTAGTGACGGTGCTAATTTGAATTTCTGAACCGGCGGAACGATTCCCCCGCATCAGAAGCATCATGTTTCTTCGAACCTGCCCACGAGCCCTGAATTTTCTCCATCGGTCGTCCCGGGGGCTCGGCCCAATCTTCGCGGAGATCCACGGGTTGCGCTGCGCTTCACCCGCCTGCGTGGACGAAGCC
>CAMLLE010000510.1 GCA_946480555.1 uncultured Verrucomicrobia subdivision 3 bacterium | reverse complement strand
GTTCGAATAGGTGACGCCGTCACAGCCGCAGACGGGGTCGTAGTCCGCGGTGCACGCTTCGGGCCTGTACCGGTTCACGCCTAGCGGAGATTGAGCGCCGGGAGAACCTTCGACATTCAACTCTGAACGTCCGATGGAAGTTGAGCGTTTGTGGTTGGTTGTTCCGACAGGCGGCGTCTCGGAAGTTTCCTTCACCGAAAACCCACTTTCAATTTCACCAGCCGAATCCTACCTTCCACGGCCATGTTGAAACGAACTCCACTGTTTGCAGCGCACCAGAAGTTGGGCGGAAAGCTTATTGAATTCGGCGGCTGGGAAATGCCGGTCCAGTACACCAGCATCACCGATGAGCATCTGGCCGTGCGCAATGCTGCGGGCATTTTTGATATTTCGCACATGGGCGAGATCACCGTCAGCGGTGAGGCGGCCGCGGAGTTTCTCAATTCCGTGCTGACGAATGACATTCGCAAACTCTCGCCGGGAGAAGGGCAATACACGCTGATGTGCAACGAACGCGGCGGTGTGGTGGACGATCTCTACGCGTATCAGCTTTCGCAGAATGTTTACCTGCTTGTGGTGAATGCCTCGCGCACACCGGACGATGTGAAGTGGCTGCAGGCGCGGCTCGAAGCGTTTCCCAATCGCGCCGGCGTGCAGATGACCGATGCATCGCATAACTACGCGGCCGTGGCGGTGCAAGGTCCGCGCGTGAAGGAATTCATCGACAGCTGCATTCCGGGTCCGTCCATTTCCGGTCTGCGCGTGAACCGTGTAACGGAGCTGAAGAAGAATCAAATCGGCGGCTTTCCGTGCCACGGCGCGAGCGTCCTGGTCTCGCGCACCGGTTACACGGGGGAGGATGGCTTTGAAGTGGTGGGGCGCGACGATTCCATCCTGCATGTTTGGAATGTGCTGCTGGAGCAGGGGAAGGCGTTCGGCATCAAACCGTGCGGCTTGGGTGCGCGCGACACGTTGCGCACGGAAGTCTGTTACCCGCTTTATGGCCATGAACTGGACGAGAACACCACGCCGATCGAAGCAGGAGTGGGTTTCTTCGTGGCCTTGGAAAAGGGCGATTTCATTGGACGCTCCGTGCTGGCGGAACAGAAGGCTCACGGCGTGAAGCGCAAATGCATCGCGTTCAAAATGACCGAGAAATCGGCACCGCCGCGGCCGCATTATCCGATCTGGATCAACGGCGCGAAAGTGGGCGAAGTGGTCAGCGGAACGCAGAGCCCGTCCTTGAACGTTGGCATCGGACTCGGCTACGTGCCGGCTGAGCTGGTGAAGGCGGGAGGCACGATTGAAATAGAGATTCGCGGGAAACGTGCGCCTGCTGTGACTGTTCCGAAACCGATCCTGAAAAAGGCTTGAGCTGAAGTGTGCGTCCGGACGGCAGCCGGAATCGGCACCGCTCGCACGGCGGATGGGGTTGAAATTCCGAGAAACCGGCCGCCACGCAGCCGGTTCCAAGCGGGTTCCGCAAAAAAGCATTTTCAATTTCATCCCAAGCCGTAATCTGCGGCCCGAAAATTTGATTTATGAGCAATGTTCCCTCTGATCTGAAATACGCGAAGTCGCACGAGTGGGTGCGCCTTTCTGGCGACGTGGCGACCGTCGGCATCACCGATCACGCGCAGCATGAGCTGACCGATGTGGTGTTCGTTGAGTTGCCGGAAGTGGGCCGCCAGGTGAAGGCTGGCGAGGCATGCGCAGTGGTGGAGTCGGTGAAGACGGCGAGCGACATTTATTCGCCGGTCAGCGGCCAGATAACGGAAGTGAACAAAGCCGCCGTGGACAATCCCGCGCTCGTGAACACGGAGCCCTACGGCAACGGCTGGTTTTACAGGATCAAGCTCGCCAATCCGGCTGAGACCGGAGCGTTGATGTCGCCCGAGCAATACAAAGCGCAGATCGGCGGCTGAAATATGCGTGGGGGCGGTTGCTTTTCCGCCGCTCTTGGCGAGTTTATACCGTGAATGCGAAACCGATCAGACTTTTCATCAAACCGTATTGCGGTTGGTGCCACAAAGCGATGCGATGGCTGGACGACCGCGGAATTGAATACGAAACGATTGATGTGATTGCCGATGAGGCCGCGTTCGATGAGATGATCCGCCTCTCGGATCAGGAACTTGCTCCCGTGATCGATGTCGGTGGTGAGATTCTCGCCGACTTCGGCCCCGATCAACTCGAAGCTTTCTGGAACAAACTCGAAAAACGAAATGCCCGCGCCTAGTCCGACCGTTGCCCCGCAGCGCCCGCGCCTGCCCGAATGGCTGCGCATCAAGCTGCCCACCTCCGACACGTTTTCCCACACGCGCTCGCTGTTGGATGAACTGAAGCTCCACACCGTCTGCGAAAGCGCGAAATGCCCGAACCATTGGGAGTGCTGGAGCAAGGGAACGGCGACGTTCATGATTGCCGGCGACCGCTGCACGCGGGCCTGTGGGTTCTGCGCCGTCTCAACGGCGAAGCCGCTGGCGCTTGAAGCAGACGAACCGATGCGCGTGGCGGAAGCGACGCGCCGGATGCGATTGCGCCACGTGGTGATCACCGCGGTCGCACGCGATGATTTGAGAGACGGCGGTGCGGAACATTTCCGCAAAACGATTGAGTCAGTTCGGGAATTGAACCCCGGAATTGTCATTGAAGTGCTGACGCCCGATTTTAACGACAGCGACGATTGCATCGCGAACGTGCTGGCCGCAAAGCCGCAAATCTTCAATCACAACCTGGAGACGGTTCGCCGCCTGACTCCGGAAGTCCGGCATCGTGCCACGTACGACCGTTCGCTCAGCGTTCTGCGCAAGGTAAAAGCGGCCGCGGACTACAAGGTTTTCACGAAGTCGGGAATGATGCTTGGATTGGGCGAACGGGAAGATGAAGTGCTGGAAGCGATGCGGGATTTGCGCAATGCGGGCTGCGATATCCTGACGCTCGGGCAGTATCTGCAACCGACGATCAAACATTTGCCGGTGGTTGAGTTTGTAAGTCCCGAACGTTTTGCGAAGTTTGGTGAGTGCGCCAAGGCCATGGGATTCATTCACGTTTCCAGCGGCCCCATGGTTCGCAGTTCGTATCACGCGGACGAATTCAACCAGCCGCTCGGCTGCTGAGTTTCCGCGGCTGGTTTGAAAAATCAGCTTCCAACGCAAGGGCGTCACGGTGAACACGCCGCACGCGGCTTCTCAGGTGATAGTCGAGGCGGTGGACTTCCCGAAGCTCCGGCCAATTCACGATTC
>CAMLLE010000509.1 GCA_946480555.1 uncultured Verrucomicrobia subdivision 3 bacterium | reverse complement strand
CACGTGCTGCGGCTGATCTCCGACACAGCCGCGCTCCATTTTTCAGACAGGCTCTAAGTAGTTCAAGCCCGCCAGCGGTGTCATATCGTTTACCGACATTACGGCGGGGCAACCGTCTGTATTAATTGCTAAAACACGATTTCAGGCGCGTTGCCACCTCCATGTCGGCCACCTGAAACCGGGTAGAAGTGGAATCCAAAACCCAAATCAACTGTAAGCAAATCCTAACAAAAGCTAGAAGCATGAAAAGAAACCTGAAAGCCTTGGGCACCTTGCTAACCGCAGGTCTGTTGCTCTCCTCCGTTGGAGGGCTCCACGCCGCGATGACCATTGACGGTTCCACCACAGGCACGCTTCTTAACAATAGCCTTGGCATCGACTTCAGCCTCTCCGCCAACTCCAGCGTTTATACGACCACCACCGATTTATTCAACGAACGCAATGTGCACGGAGTCCGGCAGAACGCGCAGACTTTCCAAGTTGGGACCACGTTCACACTTGATGCGATTTACCTTGAGTATCAGGCGCCAGGCGGCGGCACCTATGCTGACGGAGACATGACTCTCAGCATTTACAGCGTTGCTGACGTCAATGCAGCCACGCTCTCGCTGGGACCGCTCGTGGTAAGCGGCACGTTCACGTCCGACGCCACAAGTCGCGCCACGGCTGGCTTTACCACTTCCGATTCCGCCACATCGCTGTTGAAATTTGACTTCACTGGCATCGATGAAGTTTCCTTGGCCGCAACGGGTGGCACTGCAGGATATGCGCTTCAGTTCACGACTACCACAGGATCCGGCGTCGTATTCAATTGGCAGAGAGGTGGCGGTTATGCTGGTGGCAGGGCGTATGAAGTAGGAGCCGATCCTGCGGCCCTGGACTATGCCTTGGCAATTACTGCCGTCCCCGAGCCCTCCACGATGGCTCTGGTTGGCATGGGCGGTCTGGCCATGCTGTTGGGTCTGCGCCGTAGGTCGGTTTGAATTTGAGTTTGGGGTGAAAAGCGCAACGCGGGCTTTTAGCCCGCGTTGCTGTTTTTAGGGCCGGTCGCATTTTCTGCGCAACACAACCACGTTCGTCACGGTGGTTCGTCGCATGCCATAGTCGCCGTATAATTGTTTCAGTTACACGCCTCAGATTTCCAGTGCCTCATCGATCGGACCGGCACCGGTGATTCATCGCCGGATGGGTTTTCCGTGGCTTCATGGCTGTTGTCGCTCGGGTGTTCGTCGGTATTCGCCACCGCATCCGGGCGCACGCATCCACCCAACGTTGTGCCGAGATTATTCTGGTGACCGAAGTAATTTCCTTCTCCCGTGAACCTGATTGCAGGGCAGACATTCCTGTCCGCCGGTTTGGGCGACTTTTCAGTCGCCCGTTTCGAGGTGTTCGACACGGGACTCGAAAGTCCCGTAGCCGGCAGGCTGGAAAGCCTGCCCTACGGTTCACGCGTTCAAAGCGCGAAATCCATTTGGGAAAATCTCGTTCGAACCAGTCAGCAGCGTCCAGCAAGCTCTTGAACGAGCACAGTAGGAATCCGGCCAGCAGCCGCTTGGAAAGTCGCACATAAAAACGCTCCAGGACCGTCCGATGGTGACCGTGAACTGCCGCGGCAGGCACCCGGACATGGACTTCCCGGCGAAGTCCCCTGGCCTTGGATTCTCGCCATATGCGCTTTCCTAGAAAGCTGTCCTCGTGAGAATTAGCGACTGACGTTCGCCCGACACCTTCAGGTAGTGTGCCCAGAATGGATATCCGAAGTGTGATTTTGGTTCTGGCGGTCGGTCTGGCTAGCAGTCTCCACGCGCAAACTCTTTCAAATCTCGGAGCCGTCGCGCCGACTCCGGGCGCGAACGACATTTCCCAACTCTCGACCCAGGGCAACAAGACCGGCCCCGACGGGCTGAATTATTTCACGGACAACCAACCTAATTGGGGCAGCGGCGAGCCGGGGCAGACCTTCACCACCGGTGCGAATGCGAGCGGTTATGTGCTGACTTCGCTGGCGTTAAAGACGGGCGGCCTTTTCAACTCCTCCGGCACCACCACCCCACAACCTTATTATCTGCACATTTATTCCATCTCGGGTTCCACCGCCACGCTGCTGCAAACCTACACTTCCGGCAACGTTGCATTCAACGATGGCGACTGGCTGAAATGGACGGGACTTTCGGTGGCGCTGTCGTCCAATGCCACCTATGCCTATTCCTTTGGCAAGGCCAGTTCGACGAGCGGTTGGGCAGCGCTGGCCGTGGCGACCAACAAATACGCCGGCGGCGAAATCGCGCTGATCAGGCCCGACAGCGGTGGGGTCATCTACGGCAGCAGCCGCACGTTTGACGCGGTGTTCGATGTGGGGTTGGTGTTGGCCACCACGCCGAGTGTCAGTGCGGTTACAATATCACCGTGGACCAACGTGCCGGCCGGATTGCCAATGACGTTTACGGTGTCTGTGGCGGGCGCGTTGCCGCTTTCCTATCAATGGCAGTTCAATGATGGCAGTGGTTTTGTCAATTTGCCCGGAGCCAACACGAACCCGTTTTCGTTTGTTTCCGCCGTGACCAACACCGGTTCCTACCGGCTGGTGCTGACCAACAGCTACGGGGCCGTGACGAGCGCGCCGGTCGCCCTCGCCGTGTCGCCCAGGTTCCCCAACATCCCGGCTTCGATGCCGTTCCCGCTCCCGACCTACGGGTTTAACATCGGCAACAAGCTGGAGTTGAACTGGGGGGCGCCCAATCCGGCGGTGCTCTACAATGCGGCCTACAACGGTTTCAATGCCGTGCGCGTCCCGTGCGCGTGGGGCAAAAATTCCACCACCAACGTCAGCGGCGGCGTGACCAATTATCCGATCAATGCCAGCTACATGGCGCAGGTCAAACAGACGGTGGACGCGGCTGTCGCAGCGGGCCTGTATGTCATGATCAATTGTCACGCGGATGATAACTGGCTGGAAGCCAACATCACCTCCAACATTGATCCACTCATCGACGCGAAGATGAATTCGTATTGGAGCCAGATTGCCACGACCTTTGCCGGTTACGACAACCATTTGCTCTTTGCCGCCGCCAACGAACCGAACGTGCACAATACCACGGAGCAAGCTGTATTGACGCATTACTATCAGACCTTCGTTAATGCGGTACGCGCCGCCGGCGGCAACAACACCAATCGCTGGCTCGTGCTGCAAAGCGTGGTGGATCCAACCTGGGTGACCGCCTTGCCTACGGATACGGTCTCGAACCGC
>CAMLLE010000508.1 GCA_946480555.1 uncultured Verrucomicrobia subdivision 3 bacterium | reverse complement strand
CGGCGTTCCTTCAGGGTCATGGAGCAGATCATGGCTTCCATGTGTTTGAACTCCTTTTCCGATTTGGAAAGGTCGGTGGTCTTCAACGCCTCCGCGCCGCCAGGCAGCATGCTGATAATGCTCTCAAGCGAACCCAGCTTTTTCATCTGGCGCAGTTGTTCGAGGAAATCCTCGAGCGAAAACTGGCCCTTGCGCATCTTCTCTTCCAGGCGCTTGGCCTCGTCGGCATCGACCGCCTCCGCCGCCTTCTCAACCAGGCTGACCACGTCGCCCATTCCCAGAATGCGTGATGCCATTCGTTCAGGATGGAACGGCTCGAAATCTTCCAGCTTCTCGCCCACGCCGGCGAACTTGATCGGTTTTCCGGTGACGGCCTTCATGCTCAATGCCGCACCGCCGCGCGCATCGCCATCCAGCTTGGTGAGAACGGAACCCGTGATGTTCAGCGCCTTGTCAAAATGCGTGGCAACATTCACGGCTTCCTGACCGGTGGCGGCATCCAGGACGAGCAAAATCTCGTGCGGCTTCACGAGCTCGCGCAACCGCACCAACTCCTGAACCAGCGGCTCATCGATCTGCAGCCGCCCGGCAGTATCGAAAATGACCGTTGTTCGATTGTTTTTCTGCGCGAAATCCAAAGCTTCGCGGCCGATCTTCAAAACATCCGTTTCACCGCGCTTCACAAACACCGGAATCTCCAGCTGCTTGCCGAGGGTTTCCAATTGGTCCATCGCCGCGGGACGATAGACATCGGCTGCGACCAGAAGTGGCGCGCGCCCTTGTTTGCGGAGGAGTCGCGCGAGCTTGCCGCTCGAAGTTGTTTTTCCCGAGCCGTGCAATCCGACCATCATGATACACGCGGGATTTCCATTGAGATCCAGCCCTGCGTTTTCTGAACCCAGCAGCGCGACCAGTTCATCGCTGATCAGCTTGATGATCTGCTGCCCGGGCTGAACGCTTTGGATGACTTCCTGGCCGATGGATTTGGATTTGACGCGTTCGATGAAATCGCGCGCGACCTTGAAATTCACGTCCGCTTCGAGGAGCGCCATGCGCACTTCGCGAAGCGCGTCCGACACGTTGTCCTCGGAGATTTTTCCGAGGCCGCGCAGGTTGCGAAACGCGTTTTGAAGTTTGCTGCTAAGCGAGTCGAACATCGGCGTAACCTATGGCAGTGTGTGTGGGTTGACAAGGCTTGGGCAGCGTGGCTTAATGTGCGCCCTTTGCGGCTGGTAGGTTACCCAAGTGGCCAACGGGGGCAGACTGTAAATCTGCTGGCTTACGCCTACGCTGGTTCGAATCCAGCACCTACCACCACCTTTTTGGGCCAGCATTTTCTCGCGCTGGCCGGGAGGCAATCGGGTCTCGAACATTCCCTCGTCCTATTTCCTAATTCCATGTGCGGAGGAGAATGGAAGCGTGCTTGCCCCAGAAGCCAAGTGAGTTTGATAGAACGGTGTTCACTCGCGCAGCGCGGGCTTCAGGTATCACATCCAGAGGAAACGCCGGTCGATCACAATTGGCAGTCGGCGGCAGCAGCTGGTCGCGCAAGGCGGCAACTCCAAAGATCGTCTCCAGCACCGGCGTGGCTCCCAGACAATGGCCGGTGACGGGCTTGGTGGAACTGCATGGCGGGATTTTTTCGCTTCCGAAAAGATCGCTCAACGCCTTGGCTTCAGCGGCGTCATTCATCACCGTGCCGGTTCCGTGGGCATTAATGTACGAAACAGCATCGAGCGTTGTTCCGGCCATTTCCAATGCATCCATCATGGTCTGACGCAACACGTGCCCTTCCGTTCCGACCGAGACTCGTCCCGCGTTTTCCGTGCGGGTGCCCCAGCCGGCAATTTGCGCCAGCGGCTTCACCCCGCGCGCTTCGGCAGAACGTTGCGATTCCAACACGAGAAATCCGGCGCCTTCGCCAAGGCAAAGACCGTTTCGAGATGAATCAAAAGGGCGGCACGTCCGGGCCGGATCTGTGTGTTCTCCCATGACTCCGGAGGCTTCCAGTTGTGCGATCATCATGGGATTGAGCGGTGCGTCGGCGGCCCCGACCAGCATCACATCAGCGGTGCCCAGCAGAATTTGCTGCGCCGCAAGAATGATCGCCGCAGCACCGGAAGCACACGTCGCCGAGACAACGAACGAGGCGCCCTGAATGTCAAAACACTGTGTCAGGCTGCCGCTCAAGCTTGCAATGGTGCTACTGGCAGCGTCAGACGGGAAAACAGTTTTATGCTGCAACTGTTCAATCCACTTCGTTCTCGGACCGCGCGATGTCCCTGCCACCAGTCCGATGCGATCACTATCGAAACTGCCTGCCACGCGAGCCTGTCTTAGCGCTTGGGCCGCCGCGACGCAGCCAAGTTGAATCGCGCGATCCCATTTTCTGGCGCGGGGAAATGGCGTCAGGAGCGGCTCCAGATCATGGATCTGGCAAACGGCTTTTCTCCAAACGCGTCCGTTCCAGGGGAATTCGCGCCAACCAGCAGGGGAAACTCCTTTCAGCGCATTTTCCCAAAGAGCATCCACGGAAGATCCAGCCGCGGAGATGGCGCCCATCCCGGTGATCACGACAGGATTTTCTTTCAGTAAATGGTGCAGGATCGGTGGCATTGGTTACTTCCGCGGTCGGAGCGGCTCGATCGGGTCGAACCAAATATTCCCGGGCAATGCATCGAAAACCCGGGCCCTATCCAAGGCCATGTGGGTTGAGGCGCGATCACACTGGGCCGGTAGCATGATCTATTCATGGGAAACTGAGAAGCCGATGGAAAGGACCAATTTCTATCCGATCGTCTCGGGCATGTGCGATCCACGGCGGAATCCTGAAGAGAAAACCTTCCTGCCCGCGGGCTCCAAAAACTGGAACGCGGCTGACCCAAAGGCCAGCCGCGTGTCGGTGATGAAGTTCGCTGCGTCGTTCAGGTCATGCTGTGAATGCCCACCGCATTTCCTTCCGTGTCTTTGATGATTCCGATGAAACCATGCTCGCCGATGGATGTGCGCGGTTTGATGACGGCGCCGCCATTCGCGGGTGCCCGCTGCAACACGCCGTCCAGATCACTCTCCACATTCAGGTAAACCATCGTGCCGCCCGTGCCGGGCGCCATGCCTTCCATCTTGGTGATTGCGCCGCCGACACCGTGCTGTTCCTGGAAGGGGAAGATTCCCATCCGGCAGCCTTCCATCTGATGTTCGGGCAAGGTGACTTGCAGCGTTGCTTCATAAAAGCGCTTTGCCCGGTTG
>CAMLLE010000507.1 GCA_946480555.1 uncultured Verrucomicrobia subdivision 3 bacterium | reverse complement strand
CCACCAGCCCGGCCACGTATCACCTGGCTGAAGCCGGAAAAACCTTCGAACCGAATGCCTGGACGAGCGCCTGGCAGCCGCTGCTGGCCGGACCGGCGAACAACCCCATGGGCATCGATTGGTTCGCGATGATCTTCGGCCTCGGCTTCGTGCTTTCGTTCGGTTACTGGTGCACGAACTTCCTGGTCGTCCAACGAGCGATGGCAGCGAAGAACATGACCGCCGCGCGCAACACGCCGCTCGTGGCAGCTGTGCCGAAAATGATCTTCCCGATTTTGGTCATCGTTCCCGGCATGATCGCCGTCGCCCTGACCGCTTCGCCGAACAAGGATTACCGCATTCCGCCGCCTCCGTTGGACAACGCGGTTTATGAACGAGGCGTTGCGGCCGTAAAGAGTGCTTCCATCGCTCAACCGGACGCGGCAGTAAAATCCGTCACGGATGCCATGGGCAAGAAGATGGATTCCACCAAGGTGCTGGCCCTTGTCTCAACCGCCGGAACCATCGACGACGCCAAGATCAAAGACGGCCTCTACAACGCGATTGCGGAATACGACTACGACGGCGTGATTCTCTCCCTCGTGAAAAAGTACTGCCCGCCCGGCCTGCTCGGCCTCGCGCTGACGGCACTGCTCGCCTCGTTCATGTCCGGCATGGCGGGTAACGTCACGGCGTTCAACACCGTCTGGACTTACGACCTTTACCAGGCCTACATGGCGCCGAACAAGAGCGACGCCCATTACATGTGGATGGGTAAGTGCATCACCGTCGTTGGCATTGTCCTAAGCATCGGCGCAGCTTACTTCGCGTCGATGTACAACAACGCCATGGACATCATCCAGCTTGTGTTCGGCTTCGTGAACGCACCGCTCTTCGCCACCTTCCTCCTCGGCATGTTCTGGGCACGCACCACGGCGACCGGCGCATTCCTTGGACTGTTCGGCGGTATTGGCGCTTCGGCCATTTTCCACGCGTTGACCTCGGTCGTCACGAACGTGGAAGGCGACAAGGTGATCAATCCGATGAAGGGCGGTTACCTCGGCATCGTGCAGAAATTCCCGAGCGAAATGGCGCAGAACTTCTGGCTGGCCGCCTTTGCATTCATCGCCTGCTTCGTGCTGACGCTCGTCATCTCGCTCGCGACCAAGCGCACGAAGACGAACGAAGAACTCAAGGGCCTTGTTTATTCGCTCACGCCCAAGATCAAAGACGACACGCAGGCGTGGTATCTGCGCCCGGCGGTGGTCGGCACGATCCTCCTGATCGCGTGTGTGATCCTGAACATCATCTTCTGGTAAACCTCAACCACTTAAAGAAAGAACTTTTATGGGACTCGATCTACGCTGGCCAATCGGCCTCATGTTCGCCCTCATCGGCGCCCTGCTCACTGGCATGGGCGTGTTGAACGCCTCCGGCTCCACGACGAAAGTCGCGGACTCCTCCATCAACATCAACCTGATCTGGGGCCTGGTGCTGCTGGTCTTCGGGGCGTTCATGCTCATCATGGCGATGCGCGGCAACAAGGACTCCGGCCCCAAGGCCTGAACCGTCCGCTGCTCCTCGATTAAAAACAAAGCGCGAAAGAGATATTCTTTCGCGCTTTGCTGTTTTACCGGGTGTTACGCTTTGCACCCGCATCAATGCCGCCACCTCAGCAGCAGCTTGAAATTACGTCTCCGGAGAAATTGGCACCACCACGTTCCACTGCGGATCAGGAAATGCCATTACAAGTTCCGCGTTCGGGAGCTGACGGTCGATCGCGTATTGGATCGCGCGGCTGCCCAGCTCGAAGTCATGTGCGTCGTCCAGCTGAGGCGTCCAGCCATTTTCGCGCGCGTAGAACATGCCCGTGTCGCTGTTCCGGAGAATTGCCTTCAACATAATTCGCCTTCGGATTGGGGTGTTTTACCGGCCGAGTCTAGGAACAAAAACCCCAGCAGCAATGGGGTGCAATGCCCAGCAAAGTGTTGCTGCCAGTCCAGCGCGTCACGCCAGTTGCGCCCGTCTCCTCTTCATCCGAACCCGCGGCGCGCTCGGAGAGACGCGCCTCACGGAGCGACAAGACAGGACAGGTGCCTCGAGTTCAATTGTCGATGCTGAATGACTCTTCATTCCGCCGCGGGATCGGCGACACACACCGTCTTGATGTTCACAAACTCGCGAATCCCGTGTTCCCCCAACTCGCGGCCGTAGCCGGACTCGCGGATGCCACCAAACGGCAGCGCCGGCTGCGAGGCGACCATGCCGTTCACAAAAGCTGCGCCAGCCTCGATACGATCCACAAAGTACTCCTGCTCGCGCCAATCGCCGCTCCAAAGGCAGGCGCCCAAACCAAACCGTGTGTCGTTTGCCAGCCGCACTGCGTCTTCAATGTCATCCGCGCGAAACAGCGCGGCAACAGGACCAAACAACTCGTCGCGATACGCTGGTGAATCGGCGGGAATTTCAGACAGCACCGTTGGCGCATAGAAATTACCCAGACCGTCGATCCGATTTCCGCCGAGCAGCAACTTCGCCCCGCATTCAATGGAGCGGCGAACCTGGGCTTCGAGCTCCGCCACAATTTGCGGCGTCGCCAACGGTCCGATGTCCGTCGTTTCATGCATTGGATCGCCGATCTTCAATGCCGCCATGCGCCGGCAGAAATCCCGCTCGAACCTGTCCGCGATCTCCCGATGCACGATGAAGCGCTTGGCCGCAATGCACGACTGGCCGTTGTTGATCGTGCGCGCTTGAACGGCGGTCATGATCGCGCGTTCCAGATTGGCACTCGGCATCACGAGGAACGGATCGCTGCCGCCCAATTCCAGCACCGTCTTCTTGATGTGCATTCCCGCGGCGCTCGCGATGCTGCGCCCCGCATTCACGCTCCCGGTGAGCGTCACGGCAGCAATGCGCGGATCGGCGATCAGCTTCTCGACGCGATCCGATCCAATCAGGAGCGTTTGGAAAACGCCTTCGGGAAAACCGGCGGCACGAAAGACATCTTCAATTGCCAGCGCGCATTGCGGGACGCTCGAAGCGTGCTTGAGCAATCCGGCATTTCCGGCCATCAGCGCCGGTGCAGCGAATCGGAACACCTGCCAGAACGGGAAGTTCCAAGGCATCACAGCGAGAATGATTCCCAACGGTTGATGGCGCACGAAGCCCCGGCCGGACTCGGCAGGCAGCTCCTGCGTGGCCAGGAACCGTTCCGCATGATCCGCGAAGTAGCGGCAGGTGCGGGCGCATTTCTCGATTTCCTGAACCGCGGCCCGGA
>CAMLLE010000506.1 GCA_946480555.1 uncultured Verrucomicrobia subdivision 3 bacterium | reverse complement strand
CATCGGAACTGGTGCTGCGGGAGCGGCGGAATTCCATGTTTCCCCACGCCGAGTTCGTCAGCTTTGGTCCCGCATAAAGCACCGCCAGCTCACCCAGCGCCGCGCTCGTGTCGTTTCCAAAGCCGCTGACGGCCGTGAATCGAAGATGCTTTGCGGAGACAACCTTGCCGAGTTCCACACGCTGCGGATTCCAGGTTGACGCCAGCGACCCGCGCTTCAACGACGTCCACTGCACGCCGTCGTTGCTCGATTCCAATTCAAACTCCCGGATGTCTCCCGTGTGATCGCGGTCGTTCTGCCGGGGCATGATCATCAGCCCGGAGAACGCCACCGGCTGCGGGAACTCGATCGTGACCATATGCGGATGCTTGGCGCCGGGCACGTTGCGGTTCCGTGCGCCCGCCACCCAGATCGTATTGGGATCACCGTCGATCACGTTTGCGGCATCGCGTTCGCCGGTCGTTTTTGCGCCGAGCTTGCGCATGATCTGTGTGTCGAACAACGCCGAGCGAAATCCTGCCGCCGCCACTTCGATTTGGGGTCTGAAATGGTCGCTCGCCGCGTAGTCAACCAGCGAACGCCGCAGCTGTCGTGCGACGGGCCGCCGACGCAAATCGCTCGTCAGATCGAACGTCGAAACCAGCAGCCGCCCGTTTCCAATCCTGCATTCGAAGATCGCGCCGAGTTTCCAATTCCGGTTCCAATCATCAATCCCCTGGACGATCGGCTGAAGTTCGCGCGGCAGTTTCTCCAAGTTCATTGGCCTAACGCCGCGAACGATCTGGGTCCATTGCCAGTCACAATTTGCCGCGGTCGGAAACGCCGCCAGCGCCGGATGGTTTGTATCGCACCAAAGACCGAGCATTCGGCTCCAGCCCGGATTCATCAGGCGATTCCAGAAAACCGGCACGTCATCCAGCGGCGGGCAGTTCCAATCCAAAACGGTATTCGGCGGCAGGTAGAGAACCTTGCCCCCCTCGGCCAGCTTCACTTCGGCTTCATCCCAAGACGAAGTGATAAGGACATCGGCTGGAAGCGGTTTGCTGTCGCGCGCTGGATAAAGCCAGAAGCTCCAATCGTTCTCGCCATGCGAAACCGAGTAAGCAAAACGTGGCTCGACTCTTACGACCAGCTTGTATGCCGCAGGTGCGGGCAGCTTCGCCATCTCGAACGAAATCTTCCCCACAGCGCTCCGGCCGATCGGCAAATCGCGCGGGGCGAATTCGTCCTTCGCGATCACCTTGCCCGCGGCGTCGCGGATTTCCCAACGCACGATCGAATTCGTAAGCGCGTGCGCTCCGAAATGCGCCAGTTCAACTTCCGCTTCCAAAATCTCGTCCGTCGTGAAGACGCGCTTGTGCAAGCGCGCGAGCGGCACTGTGCGACTGCAAAACCGCCGGAATTCCTGCGCTGTCACGTAGCTTTTGTTCTCCCAAAACGGATCAAGCAATCCAACCAGCGCCGTCCCCTGCCCCACGTAATCGTGCAGGTCCAGCAACTGAAATCCCGCCATGCCCGGTGTGCGCAAGTTCGCTTCAATCTCCTCCTTGTAACACGCGAGCTGAAACCGACCGGATGCCCAGGCGAGGTCTCGATTGTTCTTCGCCACGCCGCGCGCGATGGCGGAATCGCGGAAGATGTCGAAGTTTCCCGGGCGCATGTAGCCGAGGAACTTCTTGATCACGCCGAAATCCGGATAGGCACACCACTGGCCAATCTCGTGCCCGATCACCGGCACATTCACGCCGGTCATCGACGCCGAGTAATCGCGACCAAACCATCCAGATTCACGGCGCACCGGCCGTGAAGCGAACCGCTGCGTGATCGTGAAGTCAACTTTATCCATCGGCCCGGGCGCGTCGGAATCGGTGAAGCCAGTACCGGTCGTGTAAAGTCGGCGCGGATCGATTGCGCGGAAGTGTTCGGCCCACGCGGGCAGGATTTGCTTCCAGCGGCCCTTGGGTTCATTGCTGGCGGCGAACATCACGAACGAGGGATGATTTCCGTAAGCTTTGATCATCCGCTCCGTTTCAAGGTGGAGCATTTTCTCCATCGCCGGATCGAAAGTGTTCCACATGCCCGGCTCCGGCTGGAGGTAAAATCCAAGTTCATCTGCCGCTTGAAACGCTGCTTCCGGCGGACAGAACGAATGGAAGCGCATGTGGTTCTGGCCCCATTCCTGGCAGGTGCGGATCAACTTGCGCCAGTAATCCACGTCCGTTGCGGGATAACCAGTGAGCGGAAAATCGCCGCCGTGATGCGTGCCGCGCAGATGCGTTTGACGGCCATTCATCAGCAGTTGAGTGCCCGCGCGTTTGAAATCTCGGAAGCCGAACTGGATTCGGCGAAGGTGCGTTGGACTCGTGTCGAGGGAATCGCCCGGGCGCAAATGGGCTGTCAGTTCGAACAACCGGGGATCGAATTCATCCCACGATTTCACCGGATAGCCGCTTTGCAGGTTGGCATCAATCGTCGTCCAGGCAGACGTGCAGACGATCTCGGTAACGAACGGTTTTCCACCGCCTGCCGCCAGCTGCGGAATGAAATTCAAGCTCAGCAGATTAGTAACAGCGCGACCGGCCGCGTTTCCGATCACGACGCGAACGCGCGCCGATTCCTTCGGCAGGTCCGGAAAGACCTGCACGTCCTCCATCCAGACCGCTGGCGTGCTGCGCAGTTCCATTGTGCCGGCGATTCCATTCCAGGTGCTGTTCAACGAATCAGAAACGGCGTGCGCATCCGGCCGATACGGCAGAATCAAACGATTGTCCACGCGCACCGTGATCGTGTGCCGGCCGGGCGGAAGATTTGCGAGTGGCGAGTTGCTGAGGGCGTTCACGAGGCCAAGTTCGTATTCGTGCGCCACGCACAGCGAATTGTTGGTGCCAATCAAGCGGTTGTTCAGCCAGACGCGCGATTCCCAATGCGGCCGTTCCAGAAACAGCACAACGCGCTGGCCAGCCCATTCTGTAGGAATCTCAATCTCGCGTTGATACCAGGCGGCGCCGAGATAATGCCGGGGCGGCTGGCAGACAAACGGCACCTTCAGGCCCCCGGCATTTGTGTAGGCCTGATAATCCTCGCGCAAAAACCAGGAGCGATCGTAGAGCGACAGCACCCACGGCGTCTGGATGCTGATCTCATCGCCGTAACCTTGCGATTGCAGCGCACCGGGAAGCTTGAGGCGATCCGGCAACACGCGGCCAAACCATGCATCCGAAATTCCGCGATCGTCCCGGTCCAATGCAAACCGCCACTCGCC
>CAMLLE010000505.1 GCA_946480555.1 uncultured Verrucomicrobia subdivision 3 bacterium | reverse complement strand
ACATTGCGCCGGAATGCACGCCCGAGAATGGCGGTTTCCTTCAGGCGATGCGGCACCGAAATGCGGCCGCCGCTCAGTTGATGGTTGACCATCGTCTGCAGCAGGTCGGCGCGCGCGGGCGAAAGCGGATGCGCGGGCTCGCGTCGAAGCGCTTCCTCCAATTCAGCCGGGCTGGGAAGCGTCACGCCGTTTTCCTCAATGAACCGTCCGAGGCTCCGACCGTAACCCTCGTTCTGCAGCGCCCCGGCGAGCAGCGCCAGGTGGATGTTGCGGCCCGTTTCATCCCAGGTTCCGAATGTACCCGTCGCGACATTCTTGCGGACGCTTTCTTCCGTGCGGCCCAAGAAGGCCAGCTCCCAATCGTGTATTGTGCCTGCGCCGTTGGTGGCCAGGTGCGAAACCCAGCCGCGCTCCAGCAGTTCGATCACGATCCGGTGCGCACCGTTCTTGATCAAGTGCGCGCCATACATCAGGACCACGCTGGCGTTTTGATCACGCGCAGCTTTTATCTGTGCAGCGCATTGGCGAACATGGCTGGCGATTTCCGGGGTGCAGGGAGGCGGCGGGCTGGCGGGATCAACCAGAATCGTTTCAATGGAACTGAGGCTCGCGCGTGTGGCGAGCGGGAAGACCTTCAACTGTTTAAGATCGAGTGGTTCCGGAAACGGGTTCATGTGCCAGCCCGATTTACCAAGGACCGGCCCTGATGAGAATGGAATTGTGATCGGATGCGTTTAGGCGAAATCCTTTTTAGCCACAGATGAAACCCGAATTGAACACAGATCAAAGACTCCTCAGATCATGCGCATCCCAAATATCGTCAATCTGCGGGAATCCGTGTCATCTGCGGACGCCCATCAGTATCCGTGTTTCATCTTTGGCTCAGAATCTGTTCAGCTCACCTTCGAGAAGCGTTCCGCAACGAATTCCCAGTTCACCACGTTCCACCAAGCGCTCAGATAATCCGCGCGCTTGTTCTGGTATTTCAAATAATAGGCGTGTTCCCAGACATCCACGCCGAGCAACGTCTGCGCGCCAGTCATCAGCGGCGTGTCCTGGTTCGGCGTGCTTTGGATTGCGAGCTTTCCATCCTTCCACACGAGCCAGGCCCAGCCGCTGCCGAAAACTTTCGTGGCGGCTTCGTTGAACTTGGTTTTGAAATCCGCGAAATCGCCGAAATCCTTCTCGATCGCTTTGGCCAGTTCGGCCCGGGGTTCGCCTCCGCCGTTCTTCTTCATCATTTGCCAGAAGAGCGAATGGTTGTAATGCCCGCCACCGTTGTTCCGAACTGCGGTGCGCGCACTTTCCGGCAGCGCGTTTAGATTCTTCACGAGATCTTCGAGCGAACGTTGCGGCTGGCCGGATTCGCCGAGAGCTTTGTTGAGATTCGCCACGTAAGCCGCGTGATGTTTGCCGTGATGAATCTCCATCGTGCGGGCGTCGATGTGCGGTTCCAGCGCGTCCGTCGCGTAAGGCAACGGCGGTAGTGTGAATGGTCCAGTGGCTGCAGGCGCAGCGGAGGGCGCGGCTTGCGCCAGCAGGGCAGGGGAAGCCGCGGCAACGAGCGCTGCTGCGGCGGTGGTCTTCAAAGCCTCACGACGAGTCATCATAATGGAATCCTTTTGTTGGTCCCGGTCAGTGGTTGATTCGAAGCATACGACGCATCCCGGGCACTGCAAGTTTCGCAAAGTCCGTTTGGTCCAGTGTTCAATGCTTCGTCACCTGCTGCGTCATTCCGCCATCGACGTAATATGTGCTGCCCGTCACGTAATTCGATTGGCTGCTCGCGAGGAACACGGCCACGTTCGCCACATCGTCAGGCGATCCGATTTCGCGCCAGGGGATGTCTTCCAACGCATTTTCCCGAAGCTTAGGATCGTTCAGCAACTTCTCGTTCTTGGGAGTGGCTATGGCGCCGGGCGCGATGTTGTTCACGTTGATTTTGTGCGGCGCGAGTTCCATGGCGAGGTTGCGCATCATCATCCGGATGCCGCCCTTGGAAGCACAGTAGGCGGTGTAGTTCTCGAAGGGAATGTCTTCATGCACGGATGAAATGAAAATCAGTTTGCCCCCGCCGCCTTGCTTGACCATCTGTCGCGCCGCCACCTGGCTGACCAGGTAGGAACCGAACAAGTTCACCGAAATCACCTGATGCCATTCCTCATCCTTGGCCTCGAGGAATGGATTGCGAATTTGAATTCCGGCGTTGTTTACCACGATGTCGATGCGACCGTAAGCGCGGATCACTTCATCGAACATCGACTCCACCTGCTCGCGATTATCGACGCTGGCGGGCGCAAGCATCGCGTGCTGTGTATGGCGCAAGGCTTCCGTCAATGTGTCGTTCCCGCTCTTGCCGCCCGGACGGACGTTAATCGCCACCTTGGCACCTTCTTTGGCAAACCGGATGGCGATGGTTTGTCCGATGCCGCTGGAACCGCCAGTCACGAGCGCGACTTTGTCTTTGAGTTGCATTGCTGCAACGTAGCGCGTCCGCCGCCCGGCTCACTGGGGATTTGCCCTTGGCCTGCTGACGCGTTAGGAGACGACGTGAGGAGTCTTGACCTTCCTTCCGGGGAATCAGTTTGAGACTCCTTACATCGTCTCCTATGGCCGCTCCGCCACATATTCAACTGTGCGCGACTTTGCGTCCTCAGTGTCTCTGTGTTGTAGTTCAGCTCCGCGCCATCAACTGATTCAGAATCTTCCGGTGTGCGCTGGGGAAGGAGAGTTGTTTGAGTTCGGCCAGCGTCAGCCAATTGCCAGCGGGGAGTCTGGAGTTGTCGATTTTCACGCCCTTCACGACGAACGCCTCCAGCGTGATCCGATAGCGGGTGATCGAATGCTTGATGCGGCAGAGCGGTTCAATTCCTTTGGGCGAAACTGCGAGAACTGCATTCGCCGCGCTGTCCACATTCGTGCTGCCATTCAGAAGTTCGATGTTCGGAAATTCCCAAAGATGCGCGTTCACAACTCCCGCCCTGCGCTGGTGAACAAGGAATCGTCCCGACTGCTCGCAGACAAAAGCGGCGAAGCGGCGTTCGGTGATTACGATGCGTTTGCCGATATTGGGAAGCTCCTCCGTGCGGCGTTGCTGGAATGCGACGCAGTGCGGGCGAATCGGGCAAACGAAACATTGCGGCGCGCGCGGCGTGCAAACCAGTGCGCCGAGTTCCATGAGCGATTGGTTCAGATGAGAGCAGTAAAAGGTGGGGCGCGTCGCTCCGCGCGCGCCGGTTCTTGGATTTGCCCGCGGCGTGCGCG
>CAMLLE010000504.1 GCA_946480555.1 uncultured Verrucomicrobia subdivision 3 bacterium | reverse complement strand
TGTGCAATCCCCCGCCCTGCTCAACAATCAGCAGTGCGCCCTATGTGGGACGGCGGGTGACTCCGCTTGCGCTGCGAGCGGAGTTCCAAAACGGCTCGCAGCGCGAGCCGGACCACCGCCGGAGCGCAGGCGGCTCGTCTGCGCGAAGATAAACGCGAAACTCGCGGGCGGGCCGCCCGCGCCATCACTCGGCCAGCGCGGCGCGGTAAAAGCCGGACGGCAATGCAGCCGCATTGGGATCGTTGACAAAAAGATTCGTGCCCGTCGCCACGACCTGATCCGCCAGAAGCGTCCAGTTGTTCGTTCCCAGCGCAGTGCGCTTTTCGAAGCGATACACCGTTCCCGCAGACGCAGTCACGCGTGCCACAGTATTTGATCCGTTGGGCGCCAGCGCCACGAGCTTCAGCGCGCTTGCAGCATTCGTTGGATTTGTTCCTGCGAAGAACTCCTCCGCATTGCCGAAACCATCGCTGTCCGGATCGCACGTCGCGCACGATTGAGTGTTCGTGCTGTTTCCAACGCCTCCAAAGTATTGCGCGCGCCAGGCGTCCGGAATGCCATCGCCCACCGTGCTCGCGACCATCACGCTGACCGGCGACGACAGCATTGATGTGTTGCCGGCCGCATCGGTCGCTGTTGCGGCGAGCAACCGCCCGGCGGGCACGCGAACGTTCAACTGAAGGTTGAAATGGGCGCTGCCCAGGCCGTCGGCCATGATATCCGCCGAGCCCAAATACGTCCGGCACTCCGCGTCGAACGCCGAAGCCACATCCGAATAGAAGTCGACGGTGAACACCGAGCCCGGCGCACCGGCGAGCGAACCCGAGACGGTGGTGTTTGTGGAAAGAAGAGCGCTGGCCAGCAACGGTGCCGGTTGATCGTGGTTTGCATTGTTGAACAATCCGATCGGCCGCGTGCTACTGCTGTGGATGGAATTGCCGCGAATTGAATTGTTGGTTGTTCCGGAATCGATGAGGTAAACAGCATCAAACGAGCTTCCCACAATCAGGTTTGCCGTCCCAGGTTCAACACCGCCGAGAAGATTGCCATAGGCACCAGAATGAAATGCCACAGCCGAGTAGGCATTCGGGATCAAGGCCGAATTCGCCGCATTCAGACCGATGGTGTTTCCCTGGATGCGGTTGTTGCGCGTTTCTGGTCCGCTGAGAAGCACACCATAATGATTGTTGCCCGATATGAAATTGCGACCGCCCACGCTGCCAATCTGGTTGTCCGCCGCTCCGTTCCAAAGTTCAATTCCGGGCCATTGATTGGGAATCGCGTTCGAGCCTGTGGCAGAAAGGCCGATCCAGTTTCCCTGAACAACGTTGCTGCGAACCCCGGCGCCGCCAAGCACCACACCCTGATTTTCGTTCCCGGAAACCAGATTCCCCTCACCCGCCAGTTCACCGCCAATCGTGTTGAAACTGGCGCCGTCGTACAGCGTAACGCCCGCCCAGCCGTTGCCGAGATCGACCGCACCGCTGACATCGATGCCAATTCGATTTCCAAGCAACCGGTTGCCGCTGCTTTGCGCGCCGCTCATCGTGATTCCGTGGTGAGTGTTTCCGGAAACCAGATTGCGCGCGGCTTCCGAGGCGCCGCCGATGACGTTCGACGACGCGTCAAACAATCCAATGCCGGAGTAGCGGTTCGGAATGGCGGCCGCACCGGAGGCATCCGTGCCGATGCGGTTTCCCTGCAAGGTTGTGCCGCTCGATCCGTTCAGCAGCACGCCGTAGTTGCCGTTTCCCGAGATGATGTTGCGCGCTTCAGCCGCTTCGCCGCCGATGACGGTTCCGCGCGGCCCTTGATAAACCTCAACGCCGCTCCAGCCGTTGCTCATGGTTGCCGTTCCCGAAACATTCACGCCGATGAGGTTTCCAGCGACGATGTTCCCGTCCGTCCCCGCTTCCGAGATCAACACTCCTTGCAACGCATTTCCAGAAATGACGTTCCCCGATATGCGATTGGATCGGGCGCCGCCCCAGATGTTGACGCCGGACCAGCCGTTCGTGATCGCGAATGCGCCGCTGGCCGAGAGGCCGATTCGATTGCCTTCGACGGAATTTCCCGACGTGTTCGTTCCAGATATGGCAACGCCTTGCAGCGCGTTTCCGGAAATCACGTTGTGCGCGCCAGACGCCGTGCCACCGATGCGATTTGCCTGCGCGCCGGAATGAATCTCAACGCCGCTCCAAGCGTTTCCGAGTGCTGCGTTGCCACTGGAATTGAGGCCAATGTAGTTGCCGGACACCACATTGCTGCGTGTACCTTCGTCCCGAATTACCAGCCCTTGATAAGCACTGCCGGAAATCACGTTGCGCGAACTGACATCCGTCCCGCCGATCAGGTTCCAGCACGCACCGCTGGAAATGATGAGCGGGTTGAACCGGTTCGTCATCGCAACCGATCCGTTTTCATTCGCCCCGAGGAAGCAGCCGCGAACGACATTGCTGCGCGCGCCGCTTCCGGTGATCTCGATGCCCGATCCATTGAAGCTGTGAATCGTGATTGAATCCACGATGCAGTTTGTTCCTTTGAGTTGCAGGCCATTCGCAAACACACCTGGCAGCAGACAGAGCTCGCCGTTCAGCAAAATGCGCGGGCCGTTCACGCTCAGAACCACCGGTTGAGAATCGCCATCAATCATAGTCGCGTGACGCAGTGCTGGCAGGCGGTCCGTCGGGCGAATGGTGAAGAAACCGTTTTCGTAATTCGGATCGGTCGCGGGCACATTGAACGAGATCGTCGTGCCCGGATGATCCAGCGCGTAGTAAAGCGCCGCACGCAAACTGCCCAGGCCGCTGTCGGCCGTGCTGGTCACAACAGACGATAGCGCCGGGCCCGCACCGTAACGCGCCGCCACGCCAGCGCGATCTCCAGCGCTCAGTGCGGGATCGAATTCGACTCCCATGCTGTCGAGGAAATCGGAAAATGCCGGCTTCGGCTCGATTGTGTTCAGAGTATCCGGATCGATTGAAAATGAATTCCGGTTGTAGTGCATGATCGATCGAAAATCATACGCGCCCTGATTCAGCGAATTGCCGAGCACGACGAAGTTCGGCTCCAGACCCGGCGTCACGTTGTCCAGATTCACCGTGACGAATGCGTCGCGATCCGATCGTTGATGCTCGTGAACCATTCCCAGCGCATGGCCAATCTCGTGGCAGATCGTGGCGCGATTCCACGCTGCCGGACCGATCTCCAACAGCTGTTCGCCGCCGACCATGCCCACCGCGCTCTGGCCGCCGCCGAGGCTTGGGTTCTCTC
>CAMLLE010000503.1 GCA_946480555.1 uncultured Verrucomicrobia subdivision 3 bacterium | reverse complement strand
TTGATCTGCGGCAATGACGACAACTTCGGCGGCGTGGCTGAAGCGCGCTTTGCCCGCGGCAATACGCGAGCTTCGGTGCTGATGCTGATGCCCGGCTCAGGACTCGGTTGCGCGTATGTGGATCAGAACGGACTTCCGCTCGATGGCGATACGCTGGCCGGCATGGAAGCGGGCCACATGCCGGCACCGCTGCATTTGTTTGGCGGCAAACCGTTCACGTGCGGCTGCGGCAAGGACTGGGGTTGCGTGGAAGCTTACACAACCATTTCCGGACTGCCACAATGGCTTGAAACGTTGCTGCCAAAATATCCGAATCACGAACTGGCAACTGCGCCGGGCACGCCCAAGGAAAAAGCGCTTTCGTTGCGCGGCCGTGCGCAGAAGGACGATCCGCTCGCGCTGGAAATTTTCGATCTGCAGGCAAAAGTTCTCGGGCTGCATGTGGCGAACCTGACGATGGCGCTCGATCCGAGCATTGTGATCATCGGCGGCGGTTTGATGGATCCGGAAGCGACCACGCCAGTCTTTCGCGAGCGTTACCTGCGGCTGCTGCGCGAAGCGGCGGAACCCTACCTGTGGAGCGCACAGCGCAAGACGATCAAGTTCGTGCCGGCGGTGCTCGGCGATCTGTCGCAAGCGATCGGTGCCGCGCTGGTGGCCTTGTATCGAGACAAGCAGTGACGCGGGCCGGTAGCCAATTGGAAACGGGCTGTTATAGTCCAGAAATGAAATACCAACAGGTCATCACGATGGAGCCCGGCAAGCGCGGCGGAAGACCTTGTGTTCGCGGAATGCGGATCGCCGTGGCTGACGTGCTGGGCTGGCTCGCCGCTGGGATGTCGCCGCAGGAGATCCTGAGCGATTACCCGGAACTGACGCAGGAGGACATCAGCGCTTGCCTGGCGTTTGCGGCGGACCGGGAACGCGGCATCCGGGCTGCATGAAGCTGTTGTTTGATCAGAACCTCAGCTTCAAGCTTTGCGCGCTTTTGTCAGATCCGTTTCCGGATTCTGCTCAGGTTCGGCAACTGGGGCTGGATCGTGCCGACGATCGCGCGATCTGGCAGTTCGCGAGGGGGAATCAGTTCACATTAGTCACACAGGATTCTGACTTCGCGGACCTTGCCGCAATTGAAGGTCCCCCTCCCAAGGTGATTCTTCTCCGGTGTGGTAATCAGTCTGTGGCCGCGATCCACCTGCTTTTGCGCGAGAGAATCGAAGCAATCAAGTCGTTTGACGCCGATTCCGGCGCGGCTTGTTTGGAAATTTATTGAAGCACGCTGTTCATGCCTTCCGTCCTGACCGTCACTGACATCGTCGTTCGTTACAACGATCGCGCCATTCTTGATGGCGCGACTCTGGGGATTCAAGAAGGCGAACGGATTGGCCTGGTTGGCCGCAATGGTTCGGGCAAAACGACGTTCCTGAGAATTCTCGCCGGACTTCAGCAGCCGGATTCAGGCGAGGTCAGCCGTCGGCGTGATCTTGTCGTGAGCTACCTTTCCCAGGATTTCACGCTCGATCCTGAGTTGACCGTGCGGGCCAATGTTCGCGCGGGTGCGCAGCATGTGCTCGACCTGATCGCCGAATTTGAATCGCTGCCTGCCGATTCGAAACGTCATGAGGAATTGGAGCATCGCATTCAGTCGCTCGAAGGCTGGACGCTGGATCAGCGCATTGAAACGGCGTTGTCGCATCTCAACTGCCCCGCAGGCGAGCGCGACGTCCATTCCCTTTCCGGCGGCGAAAAGCGGCGCGTGGCGCTGGCGCGCGCGATTGTGGCGCGGCCGGATTTCCTGATCCTGGATGAACCCACGAATCATCTCGATCCGGAGTCGATCGAATGGGTTGCCGAGTTTTTGGAGGAATTCAAAGGCACGTTCCTTGTCGTGACGCATGACCGCTATTTCCTCGATCGCGTGGTCAACCGGATGGTGGAGCTGAGCGACGGGAAGTTTTTCTGGCACGAGGGGAATTACACCGATTATCTGCTGGCCAAAGCCGAACGCCAGGCTGCCGACGCCACGCTGGAGCACAAGCGCCAGATGTTCCTGAAGAAGGAGCTGGAATGGGTGCGCACCGGTCCGCGCGCGCAGCGCAGCAAGGCGAAGAATCGCTTCGAACGTTACTACGAAACGGCGGCGCAGGAGGGTCCGGCGGTCGAACAGGACGTGGAACTCGTCATTCCGCCGCCGCCGCAATTGGGAAATCGCACGGTGGAACTGACCAATGTGGGAATGGAATTGGGCGGGCGAATGTCGTTTCGCGGCTTCAATTTCAATTTCGAAAACGGCCGGCGCATCGGCGTCTGCGGCCGGAACGGGCTTGGGAAAACCACACTGCTGAAGATCATCATCGGCCAGCTTCAACCGACTGAAGGCACGTTGAAGATCGGCCAGCTGACAAAGTTCAATTACGTCGATCAGGGCCGGCTGCAGTTGAACGACGAACGCACAGTTCTCGATGAGCTGGCGGATGGCACGGAGTTCGTGCAGTGGGGCGACGCGAAGCTGTCGTTGCGCGCGTATTTGAAGCGCTTCTTGTTTGCTGACGATCGCATCAGCACGCAGGTGAAGCATCTGAGCGGCGGCGAGCGCAGCCGCCTGTTGCTGGCGAGAATCCTGAAAAACGGCGGCAACTTCCTGATTTTGGACGAGCCGACGAACGATCTCGATCTGCCGACCTTGCGCGTTTTGGAGGAGGCGCTGAATGCGTTTCCGGGCGTGGTTTGCGTCGTCAGCCACGACCGTTATTTCCTGAACCGCGTCTGCACGGACATCTTGGCGTTCGAGGGCGATGGGCGCATTCACCACAGCGTGGGCGATTACGACTACTACGTGGAGAAGCGGAAGCGGGTGGAGGCCGACACTTCCCGGCAGAGCGCTGCCATTCTCGAAACGAACAAGTCAGCGGCGCTCGTCAAGGCGGCCGCGACGGCCAAGGCGGCAAAACCGCGGAAGCTTTCATTCAAGGAAGCGCGCGAACTGGAGGGGATGGAAGCGTCGATTCTCGCGACGGAAGAAGAGATCGCCCGGATTGAGGGCTTGTTTGCCTCGCCGGATTTTCATCGAACTCACGCGACGCAGACGAACGACTTGATGGCTCAACTCGCGGCCGAGAAGGAGAAGCTTTCGCAGCTGTATGCGCGCTGGGAGGAGCTGGAAAAGATCAAGGCCGGAAACGTGTAGTTCCGGCCTTGAATTCGATTTGTAGCGGCGCTCTGTGAGCGTCGTTTACCGGTCCACGGCGGTCGCAGACCGCCGCAGGAATACGCTAT
>CAMLLE010000502.1 GCA_946480555.1 uncultured Verrucomicrobia subdivision 3 bacterium | reverse complement strand
GTGGCAGCTTCGTCGTGCGAAAGCTTCACCGCTCCGCTGAACAATGAATCCGAAACCAGCGCGTTTGCGCAGGTGATGGAACAAGCGATGGGCGGGGCCAGCCAGGATGCCAGCGATGCGGCGGATTCTGAATCGGACACGGACTTGGACGCCAGCACGGCGGACGCAAAGGCGGTGGAAGCCGATTCTGCGACCGCGTCGCACTGGCTCGCGGCATTGATCGTTCCGCTCGTGACGCCGGTTGTTACCAAAGCTCCGGCCTCGGCCCCTGCGGCGGAAACAAACGTGATGGCCTTGGGCGGTGAAGCGGCTGTCGATTGCAGCGCGCTGGAAGACACCGCGGCAGCGCCAGAAGGGACACCAGCGCCGGGGACGAGCAACGAGCTTTCATCGCCGGCAACTGCGCTTGCGAAAACCTCCGCGGCTGAAACGCCGCCTGCAACTGAGCCCACCGTGGCTCGAAGCATTGAGACGCTGAAACCGTTTGGCGGCGTTGATCTGAAACTCAGTTCCACCACGGCCATCAATGCGGCGACGGCACCCGCCAATCCGGCTGCGCCCGCTGCAAACGCGGTCGCCGCCGCGATGCAAAATCCCGCCACGAGGGCGGATGAACCCGCGGTTGAAGTGGCCCTGACGACGGAAGTTGCCGGGCAAAAGCTGCCCGAAGGCGTTTCTGTTGAAACAGCGCCGCGGCTGAATCGATCCGCGCGCCACGGAACGGTTGCGAAAGGGGAGCCATTTGGGGGTATTGCGGCGGCCGAAACCCATGGCACATCCGGTGCTAAATACGTTTCGCCGCCAAAAGCGGCTGAAAACATGAACGAATTTACCGGTTCCTCTCAGCAAAACTTGCCGGGCACGGCCACCCTCGATGCTCCTGTTTCCCCGGCGAAGTCGTTTCGCGCCGCCTCCACCGGCTCAGCTTTGAAAGCTGAAGCGGTGGGCGCGGCATCGCTCGATTTCTCCGCCCCAGCTCATCGCGCCGAAGCGGTGACCGCACCCGCGCCCGTTGCGCCAATTTCGACGCGCAGCCTGGATCGCGCGGAAGATTTGATGGCATTGCACGGTTTGCGCCTGCGCGATTCTGGTTTGGATTCCATGCGCGTGGTAATCAAGCCCGACCCGAATTTGCATCTGGCATTGAACGTTCAGATGCGCGACAGCGTGGTTGAAATCACCGCGCAGTTGCAACGTGGCGATCACGAAGCGATGAGCCGCCACTGGCCTGAACTGCAGGCGCAACTGGAGCAACGCGGCATTCGTCTCGCGCCGCTCGCGCAATCGGAGTCAAACAACCAGTCCAGTTCCAACTCGAACAGCTTTTCGCAGCATTCCAGCCGTCAGCAGCAATCCGAGGAGCGGCAGACCCGTTCCGGAGCGTTTGCAGAGTTTGCGCTGGAAAGTGTGCTGGTTCCGAAACGTGCCGCCAAAGCCACCATCCCACGCGGCTGGGAATCCTGGGCCTGATTTTATGAGTACCATTTCCGCAGTCACCTCCAGCACCGACGCCTCGGCCTACCAGACCACCGTGCTGCCCGAGCGCACGATGAGCCAGAAAGATTTCTTCAAACTCCTGACTGCCCAATTGAGCGCGCAGGATCCGATGAACCCGGTTTCGAACGCGGAGTTCATGGGCCAGATGGCGCAGTTCAGCACGCTGGAACAAACCCGCACGCTGGAGCAAAGCATTTCGAAGATGCGTTCCGAGCAGCAGCTGTTGCAGGCAAATGCCTTGATCGGCCGCGCGGTGACGGTCCAGGACGGCGAGAGCCGCATCGTGGGCACCGTCACGGGTGCGACCGTCGAGAAGGGCGTTCCGAAACTGATCATCAACAACGTGGCTTACGAACTGGGCCAGGTGGTTGAAGTAGCGCCAGCGCCGGTTCCGAAGACTTGACCCAAGTGTATGTTCAAACCACTCAAAGCACATACAGGGAAGCTGCCCGACCCCGAGTTGGCAGCGGTTCGCGCCGGGATGGCCGAACACATGATAGGCACCACCGTGGATTTGCTGACCGGCCGCAAGGTCGTGCACGGCATCGTCACCGGTGTTTTAACTGAGGCAGGGAAGCCGAAGATCGTTGTGAATGGACGCCGTTTCGACATAAGCCAGGTCCTCACGGTCCTTCCGGCAACCATCTAACCCCTGATCCTCAAAAAATATGCTCCGTTCACTTAACTCCGGCGTCAGCGCCATGCAGCAATTCCAGCAGCGCATGGACGTCATCGGCAACAACATCGCCAACGTCAACACCACCGGCTTCAAAGGCGCGCGAATTGATTTCGCGGATTCCTTCAGCCAGTCGCTCGGCGCTGGTTCCGGCATTTCCAAGCAGATCGGCACCGGTGTGGGCACCGCCGCGATCTCCAATCAATTCATTCAAGGCGCCATCACGAACACCGGCAGCCCCACCGACCTCGCCATTTCGCAGGAAGGATTTTTCGTGGTAGAAGATTCAATCAGCGGCGCCCAGTTTGCGACGCGCGACGGCGCATTTCGCCGTGACGATGACGGGTATCTCGTCACCAGCGGCGGACTGCGCGTCCAAGGTTTTTCCGACTCCGCGCTGACGACGCGCGGCGACGTGCGCATTGACGCCAGCGAAGTCCGGGCACAGCGGGTCACCCAGGCGCAGGCGAACGAAGCCACGGCGCAAGCCGCCTACGATGCGGCTGAAACCGCGCTCGCGGCGGATCCGACCAACACCACATTGCAGGCCGCTTTTGCAACCGCAGAAGACAATCTTGAGGCGGCCCAGGCCGCTGTCACCGCCGCCAACAATCTCGACGTGGCGAAGTTCACCATCGATCCCGAAGGTAAAATCACCGTGCGCTTGAGCGACGGTACGGAATACATCCGCGGCCAGGTGTTGCTGCAGAAATTCCAGAACCCGCAGGCGCTGTCGAAGGAAGGTAACAACCTTTACTCCGGAATGAATGCGGCGGGCGCGCTGACACAGATCGAAGCCCCAAAGACCAATGGCTTGGGCACCATCCAGTCCGGCGCTTTGGAAATGTCCAACGTCGATCTCGCAAATGAATTCTCCTCGCTGATCACCACGCAACGCGGTTATCAGGCGAGCGCGCGAATCATCACCACCAGCGACGAAATCCTCCAGGAACTCGTCAACCTCAAACGTTAATCTAAACCGCTGATACCTTATGGCTGCAAATCGCACAGAACCCGGAGCCGAAGCTGCACCTGCCGCAGGCGGCGATGCAGCCAACCCCGCCGCTGCTTCGGGCGGCATCAAGGCCTGGCTGCCACTCATCA
>CAMLLE010000501.1 GCA_946480555.1 uncultured Verrucomicrobia subdivision 3 bacterium | reverse complement strand
ACCTGGCGCGACTCGCACCACGATTGCAGCGGAACTGCCAGCTCACAACACGTTCAGCGATCCGCAAAATGTGGTTCCCAAGTCCGAGCCGTTCAAAGCTTCGGAAGACTTCAGCTGCGAACTGCCGGCGCATTCGTTCACCGTGATTCGCGTGACTACGCGCTGAACGGCGGTCGTTGCTTTTCAAATCACGGCGTGGACGCTGGTTTGGGGCGGCCACGCCGTTTTCATTGGAGCTGACAACGATTTGAATGAGAACATCGGATGAAGCTTCGCGTACGAACCATCAGCTTTCCCACGCGGCCAAACGCGCCCTTCCTCGTGTGAACTTTGAGCGTTGTATGTTCATTGTTGAATGTTCGCTTCCCGCGAACGCTCGATCCGCTGCGACCCGCCTGCCGCAGATGCCATTCGTTCCCGGGGTTTCCCTTGGAAATCTTCTCGAATGAATCCGGGATGACGAATGGTCTGTGCCCCGATTGTTCGAAAACGCGTTGTGCCTAGAATGCATGGGCAGTGAGACGCATTCGGGCAACAGAATCAAAGCGCGGGCTGAACCAGGGTTCAGCCGCCGAGGATTCCCCGAAGTCCAAAACGACGGCTGGTGAATCGTCCTCTCCCCAAAACATGAAACCTGAAACGATGGTCAGCAAAGTCGGGCCGGCTCCCGCCGCCCCCGTGTTAACAGCATTGCCAGCGACCGGGTTGGTCGGGCACATTCAAAACGCCGCTCTGCGGGCCAAAGACTCATCGCAGGAAGGCTCAATGAAAAAACGCATCAAGATTCTGTTGGTGGATGATCATCCAGTTGTGCGCAAGGGGATCGCTTCGTGTCTCGCCCAGCATGATCATCTTCAAATCATCGGCGAAGCCGCGGATGGCCGGGAAGCGCTCCGCAAGGCTCGTGAAATGGTTCCCGACATCATGCTCATGGACATCGACATGCCGCACATGAATGGCCTGGCGGTGACCGACCTGCTTCGTCGGGAACTTCCCAAAATCAAAGTGCTCATCCTCTCGATGCACAGCAACACCGACTACATCCTCCGGATCATTCAGTCCGGCGCACGCGGCTATGTGCTCAAGGATGCCGGGACGGAGGAACTGCTGCGCGCAATTGAATCGATCAACAACGGCGAGGCGTTCTTCAGTCCGGAGATTGCCCGCGCCGCGTTGAACCAATACGTGAAGGGCTCTGGCACGGTGAATTCGCAGGTGGCGCAACTCACCAATCGCGAGCGCGAAGTGCTGGTTCACATTGCCGATGGATTGAGCAACAAGGAGATCGCCAGCCAGCTTGGCGTGGGCGTCCGCACCGTGGAAACACATCGCGAACGCATCATGCGGAAGTTGAACATCCACAGCGTGGCCGGCCTGACCAAGTTTGCGATTTCGCAGGGATTGGTTTCTCTGCAGTAAGCCTGCACGCTCCGGCGCTTCTGGCAGTTGCATGCCGTTGGCGGGCCGAAGGGCGATGGCTTGCCTATAATTCAGAACGCCTGTTCGCCGAAGTGCCAGGACTGATTTGGGCAGACGTTCGAACCCAGAACGGAACAAATTCGCTCCGCGTCTCCGTGGTTCAACTCGGGATCGAACCTTTGCTTCACTCCTGGGCACGAAGTCAGGGTTTCTGGCGCCCGGTTTGGAGTGGAGACTGGGCAGACCCGTCCGGGGAGATTCCCTCTTCAATTCAGGAGAACCAATCCATCGCATTGACGTCGGCGTTGCTGGCGTCTCCGCGTTTGACTGGAGTCTCGCTGGTGAAATGTTCCACTCCGGAAAAAGGGAAGGGGGCCTCCCGGCCCCCTGCGTGGCTTCGCAGGATTTTCAGCCGGAGCTGAACGGAAGCCTTAGGCGCCAGACCAATCGCAGCTTGCGACGCATCTGTCAATGGTCGGAAATGGCGGCCGCTTAATTCTTGGGGCGGGATTCAAGGGCGACCAAAGTAGCAGGTGTTCCCACTTCGTCAGCGCCGATTTACCACTGAGGGCGTATTGCTGGTTCGATTTGGCGAATGCTACAACGCTCTCATGAGCAAGCTTCAACTTCAGTCGCGGACGTTTCCGTCGCGCATTGCTGATCTCGGCTTCGCGGCCGAACTGCCAGCCGATTGGATTTCGCACGAGTTGCCGACGGACAATCCGGATTTCAGCGATCCAACCACATTCGTGCCGCTGGCAATCGTCACGGCGCCGCACGCGGCGATCATCTTCGCGTTCGTCGCGCGGCCGGCTTATGACGACGGCACGCTCACGGACTGGTCGCTTTATCTTCTGAATCATAATCGGCTCAAGCCGCGTGCGATGGGGCCGGGCAAACTCGGCGGCATTCCCGCGCTCGTGGGTGAAGCGACGCAGGATTCGGACATGGGACCGATGGTGATGCGCTTTGCGTTTTTCGAAGATGGCGGACGTTTCGTGAACATCACGCTCGCCGCCCCCGAGTTGCTGGCGGACGCGGTGGAGGATGCCTGGAAAGCGATGCTGAAATCATTTCGCCTCGAGCAACCACGAGGCTCCCGCTTCGCCGATCAGTCGATTCCCGCGCCCGCAATCATGCCTGAAGCCGAACCGGCTCCGGAGAAGACTGGAGAAGCTCCTCAGGAAGTTTCGGAAGAATCGCAGCCAGCCGCGGATGAACAAGCAGCCGCACCGGAAACGCCGGTGGGATTTGCTGCTCATGCTGTGGCAGCCGACGCGGCCACGCTTGACCCGGAACATCCGATTAACGTGAACTTGCGCGAACGCGGCGTCGGCCTCACACCGAACGTGGTCGCGACAAACGACGAGCAGCGGCGCGCTTCCATCGCTGCGGGTGCAATCGAGGCGCAGATGGACGTGCCCTACGGTTGGCATGTGATCGACGACGGCAAACGAACGCTGGTTCTGGATCCGGGCGGCAAGATTCAGATCAACCTCGATCTCATTCCTCGCGAAGGCCGCAGCAATGAAAAAGTGTTGGATTCAATTGAAACCCAGATGCGCCATGATTATCCGAACCCGGAGTTCGTGCGGATGAAACAGGACCCGATCCATGCTCTCGGCGCCCGCAACATCTTCGATGGCGCCCAACCGCTGGAGCAGTATCACCTGCTCATCGCCGGCCGCGACCAACGGATGCTTTTGCGCGCGCGGGTCACAGCAACGCCAGAAACCGCGGGCAACGCCTGCAACCTCGCGGAGCTGATCTTGAACAGCGTCGTGTTCGACTGCTTCCAGCAACGCGACGAACCGAAACTCGTTGCTGCGAAGAGATCGACGAGTGTTGCCTCCGGGGGGC
>CAMLLE010000500.1 GCA_946480555.1 uncultured Verrucomicrobia subdivision 3 bacterium | reverse complement strand
CAAAGTTCCTACAGCCGCCCGAACTATGCGGTCGGCGGAACGTTGCTGGGCGCGCTGGCAGGCGGGATCATCGGTCACAATTCGAACCGGCAAGGATGGGAAGGCGCCGGCATCGGTGCCGCGGCAGGGCTTGTTCTTGGAAGCGTAGCCGAAAGCAACGCCCGCTCCCGGGAACGCGCCGCTTACAACGCGGGCGTGAATTCGGCTGCCACGTACAACTACAACTCGTCCGCGACCTACAACACCGCGCCCAGTTCTTCACGTGTCAGTTACATCGCAGATTCGCCGACGGTGAACACGGCCGCGACCGTTCCGGACGCACCGCGCATGACGTCTGCCCCGGCGTACCGCACCTCTTCGACTTCCATGAGCGGAGCCAACAGCCTGTTCGGGCGTTGACCGGAACAGCGGTTTCAGCGGGAACTCAATTTATGATCAAACATTCATTCCTTGCAGCAGCTTTGGCAGGCATTGTCACCGGCTGCGCTTCCAGCGGCGTCAAGAATCCGTCCGGCGTGCCCGTCACGGAAATGCGCCCCGACGAACGCGGATTTGTCGCCGGCACGGGCATCGAATCACAGGACCTTGTCAAAGTAACCGATCAGATGGCCCGCAGCATCCTGGGCATTCCGCAGATTGCGAATGCGCAGGGTACGCCGCGCATCGTCCTGGATCCGGTGAAGAACGAAACCCGTTTCCCGATCAACAAGGACATCTTCCTGACGCGCATCCGGGCGCAGCTGAACAGCAAGGCGCAGGGCAAGGTGCTGTTCCTCGCGCGCGATCGCATGCAAACGCTCGAACGCGAACGTGCCATGAAGCAATCCGGCCAGGTCACCGCCAGCGCCGATCCGAGCCAGGTTGAGTTTCGCGGTGCGGATTATTTTCTGACCGGCACGCTTCAGGGCATGTCCACACGCACCTCGTCTGGCACGGGGGACTACGTGCTGTATGCTTTTCAGCTGATCGACGCCCGCACGAGCGACATCATCTGGGAAGATTCGGCCGAGATTAAGAAGCAAGGCCTCGAAGACGCGGCGTATCGCTGAGCGGAATTGAATCATGAAACGAAGCGCCGGGCTGAGAAGCTTGGCGCTTTTTCTTAAATCGGGATGAACAACATTCAACATTCAACCTTCAACGCTCAACGCTCCGTGGCGCGGACGTTCTTCCGTTTCCCCTGGAAGTTGAATGTTGAATGTTCATTGTTGAAGGTTCGCCGTGCTCATCACTGGCCGTTTCTGCTTTCGCTCGTTCTCCTTCTTGGCTGCGCCACCCGCCAGCCGTCCGTCGTCCTCACCGGCAATATCATGGTCGATGGTCCGAACGCCATCGCCACGGGCCCGGCCAAGGACAAGGTGCTTTGGCAGTATCGCACCGCGGCGGCGGCCATGCGGCGTGGCGAATTCGAACTGGCGAAAACATACCTCGACGATGCGCTGCTTACTTTGGGCGGCATCTATGGGAAGAACAAATCCGCCCGCCAGGCGCGCGGCTATTTCAATGAGGAAGCCAGGAAGACCTTCATCGGCGAACCTTACGAACGCGTAATGGCCTATTTCTATCGCGGTGTTCTTTATTGGATGGACGGCGAACCCGACAACGCCCGCGCCTGTTTCCGCTCGGCGCAATTGGAGGATGCCGGCACGGAGGACGAATCTTACGCCGCGGATTTCGCCATTCTCGATTACCTCGATGGCCTCGCCACCGCCAAGCTCGGCGGGGATGGCAGCGATGCTTTTCAACGGGCGGAGAAAGCTTCGCGCCTTTCGAGGCTTCCGCCTTATAACCCGCAGGCGAATGTGCTGCTGGCCATGGAATTTGGCCGTGGTCCCATCAAATACGCCGGTGGCGAATATGGCGAACAGTTGCGTTTCCGCGATCAGCCCGCGCCCGCTAAAACCGCAATCATCACGGTGAATGGCCAGTCGCTCACTGCGGGTGCTTGCGACGATCTCGTTTTTCAAGCGACCACCCGGGGCGGGCGCATGATGGATCATGTCCTCGGCAACAAGGCCGTGTTTAAATCGGCCACCAGCGCCGTTGGCGATGTGGGTTTGATCGGTGGCGCCGTCATGGCCACGCAGCGCGGTCGCAACAGCGCCGTGGACGAGGTTGGCCTGGGTCTGCTCGCCGCGGGGGTGCTCAGCAAAATTGTTTCCGCGGCCACCACGCCCGAGGCGGATGTTCGCACCTGGGATAATCTCCCGCGATACATCACCTTCGCGCAGCTTCAGCTCGCGCCCGGCCAGCACACGGCCACGGTTGAATTTCAGGACGCTGCCGGTCGTCCCTTACCCAGCCTGACGAAGACGATCACAATCAACGTTCCGGAATCCGGCGACAAAGTGGTTTTTGTGAGCGATCAATCTACAACTCCGCAAACTTTATGAAACGAACTCTCCTTGCTTCTCTCGGCCTTGCCACGGTGTTGCTGACCGGCTGCGAAACTGCCGTCGTGGATCGTGGAGCGTACCTGCCGATCAACACCACCGTGAACGACGTCGAGAACCGCGCTGGCCTCGTGTTGCTCGACAAGCGCGTACGCAACTCCGTGACCTGCCCGGGCATCCAGGAAACGCGCCTGCCGGACGGCCGATTGCAGGTCGCCGCGCAACTGCGCAATCGCGAGGAACGCCGCATCCAGGTCCAGGTTAACTGTGAGTTCAAGGACGCGCAGGGCTTCGTGATCGATTCCACGCCGTACGAAAATGTGTTCTTTGAACCGAACTCGCAGGAGGCCGTGAAGTTCGTGGCGATGAACGATCGCGCCGCGCGCTACACCATCCGCATTCGCCAGGCGCGGTAAACAACGTAGCGGCGTCTCTGGCGAGGGCCGCCATTTTCCCATCGAAGTTATGAAACCTTCAATTTCGCTCGCACTCCTTGCGGTCACTTGTGCCGCCTCCGTTCACGCTCAGAAGGGAACACTTCAATACGGCGAACCCGCGCCGCGCCGCGATCCGCCTCCCGCCCCGCCCAAGGTGTGGGCCGATCCGGAGTATCGCAATCCATGGACCACCACGCAGGCTGCGCCTCAGGCTTCTGCGCCCGCCTACGTTTACGAGCAGAAGGTTTGGGGCGGCCGTCCCGCGCTCGTTTCGCCCGAGCAGGCGCAGGCCATCATCGACCGCTTCAAAGTAGCGTATCCGAAGCTCGGCAATCCGCGGTTCCTGATCTACGTGAATCGTGAGCTCGTCGATGAACAAGGCGGGCTGAAATTGATCAAGCGCGAGGAAAGGATCGAATCCGTCCGCAGCACCGGATCAACGAACGAATCCAACATCCGCGCAACGGGTGAA
>CAMLLE010000499.1 GCA_946480555.1 uncultured Verrucomicrobia subdivision 3 bacterium | reverse complement strand
AAAGCGTCGTGGTCTTTCCAGAACCGGTTGGACCGGTAACAAGAATCAACCCGTGCGGCGCATCGACCGCAGTTTTAACCTGCTGGAAAGTGTCCGGATCGAGACCGAGCTTATCGAGGCTGGCGGACAGGTTCGATTTGTCCAACACGCGCAGCACGATCTTTTCGCCATGCACCGTGGGCATGATCGAGACGCGCAAATCGTAGTCTTTGCCGCTCACGCGCACGCGCATGCGACCGTCCTGCGGCAACCGGCGTTCGGCGATGTCGAGGCTCGACATGATCTTGAAGCGCGAGGCCAGCGCGAGTTGCAGCTGCTTCGGCGGGGGCGTGGCGTCCATGAGCACACCGTCCACGCGATAGCGCAGCTTCATGCCGCGCTCGTAAGGTTCGATGTGAATGTCGCTCGCGCGATCCTTGATCGCCTGGACGAGAATCAAATTCGCCAGTTTGATCACCGGCGCTTCCTCGCTGGAAGCGGCGAGCTGGTCGAGATTCACTTCCTCGACGGATTCCTTGGCGACTTCGAGATTGTCAGCTTCTTCCGAGTTCTCCTGTTTCTGCGCGTCCTGAATGATGTCTTCCATGCTGCCGCCCTTGGCAGCATCGAGACTGGTGAGCTTGTCGAGAATAGCCTTCTCCGCCGCAATCATCGGCGAGACTTCAAGCTTGGTGATGCGGCGAACGTCGTCGAGCGCGAGAACGTTCAACGGATCGGCCATGGCGATGAACAGCTTGTTCTCGAGGCGCGAAACGGGAATGACCTTGTGATTCTGAGCGACGTCGCGCGGGAGCACATCGGCGACTTCCGGAGGAATGCTAATGCGCGAGAGATTGACGGGCGGCGTGTTCAGGACGCGGCCCATGCAGACCGCCATGTCCTGTTCGCTGACGTAGGCCTTTTCGAGGATCAGCTTGAGCAGCCGCGTGCCGCCCTTCTTTTGCTGCTCGAGCAGTTCTTCCACCTGCTTGCCCGTGAGCAAGCCATCCTCGACCAGCGCGTCGGCGATGCGTTCACCAAATGACTTAACAGCGGCCATAGCTTAGCGGAATGCCTTTTGCAGAACCTTCGTGATTTCCGACGGCGTGGTGAGGTACCAAAGCAACCGGTAGGGAGTGGCGGCGGCGAGTTCCTTGGCTGCTTGTTGATTGAACGGATTCGCCGTCGCGACGAGAACGGATTTGCTCATGCGATCGAACGGCAGGATGCACCAGCGCTGGCAGATTTGCGCGGGAAAGCCGCGCGCCAGATCCATATCGACGTCGTAACGTTCCAACGGCAGGTACGCCAGGCGTGATTTGTCGCTCAACAGCTTCAACGATTTTTCCACCGGTAGAATTCCCTTGTCGGACAGCACTTGGATGAACGGATCGACCACTCCAGTAAGCGCCATGGAATCGGGTGAAACCCAGCACAAATCAAAATCGCCCGCGCTGATCACCTTGCTTTCGACGAAAACCTTGTAGAGCGCCTGGCGGCCGTCATCGATTTTCGATGCCGGTGCATTGCGATCGGGCAGCCTGGCGGATTTTGCCGAAGCGGCGGGAGTGTTTTGCCGGCCCAGATCGGTGTCGGACGGCGGCGCGATCTGTTCGGCGAAATTGTTGGCGCGGCTCTCAATTGCCTTGAGCGCCTTCTGGGCATCGGCATCGTCCGGGGCACGCTGGAGGATCGTTTCGTATTCGAGGATCGCGGACGAGAGCTGGCCCATGTCCACGTAGGCCTCCGCAATGCGTTTGGCAGTGCGCACCACGTCCTTGTCGCGGCCCAGCTTGGAGTAGGCCTCCTTCAGGATTTCGAGCGATTGATAGTCATGAGGCTGCGACTCCGTGATGACTTCAAACATCTCGATCGTCTGCGCCAACTGAGCTTCTTCGCTTTGCGTCAATGTGCTCGCCATTTCAAGACCCGGCAAAAAGGGTCGGTTCCGTCTTCATTTCGCCGGGCAACACCTTCATAGCAGAACGTTCGCCAGCCATCGCCAAGTCCGCAGAATTCCGGGCAGGTTCAGGAGTCGCAACTGCCTTCAATTCCGGGTGCTTGCCAAGAGCTGGACAGTTTTGTCCCGCTTCCGCACGGCATAGGTTTCATCGGCTGCCAAACGCAAAAGCTTTAACGAACATCACCGGCTCACAATGAGACAGCTTTCGGAAGGGGCGTGATTGAAAGTGGGTGATTCTCGTCCTCGTCGTCGAAAACCCCGAACAATCAAGGAGGAGGGACGAGAGGACGATTACGAGGAAGCCAACGTGTGCATCCGCTGCTAATCAGATCCGGTCCGGACCCCGCAATCGCCCACCACGTTCACGCCTCGACTTGCCCCTGCTCCATGTTAGCTTCTGCCCGTGAGCACACTTTTTATTGGCTTGCTGGGCGCCGCTCTCTCTACGAATCCCGTTGCAGCCGTCAGCAACGTGGTCGAGCAGACCACCGGCATCAGCGTCCCGGCGGAAGATCCGCGCGCGGCGGAGTTGGAGAAACTTGAGAACGCCGATGACGCCGCGCTGGAAGAGATCGACCAGTGGATTCTGGAAAATGAAAAGTTCGCCAAGGAAGGCGCGGGAGTTTCTCCGGCTGAACTGAATTTGCGCATTCGCAAACGGCTGGATGAAGTGCGCAAAGCTTACGACGAGTTCATCCAGAAACACCCGGATTACGCGGATGCGCGTCTGGCCTATGCGAGTTTCCTCGGGGACATCGGGGAGGAAGACGAAGGATTGCCGCATCTGGAGAAGGCCCGCGAACTCGCGCCTGCCAATCCCGCCGTCTGGAACAACCTGGCGAACTACCACGGCCATCGCGGAAACGTGACCAACTCGTTCGCGTATTATGAGAAAGCCATTTCGCTCGATCCAACCGAGCCGGTCTATTTTCACAACTTCGGCACCACGGTTTTTCTCTTCCGCAAGGACGCCCGCGAGTTCTACGGGATCGAAGAGCAGCAGGTTTTTGACAAGGCGCTGACGCTCTACAGCAACGCGATGCAGCTCGACCCGACAAACTTCATTCTCGCGGCGGACGTGGCGCGATCCTATTACGGCATCAAGCCGCTCCGCACAAATGACGCGTTGAGCTCCTGGACGAACGCATTCAAACTGGCCAGCACCGAAGACGAACGACAGGGCGTGAACGTCCATTTCGCGCGGGTGCAGATGCTCTCGGGAAACTTCTCCCAAGCCCGCAGTCATCTGGAGAGCGTGACCAACGGCATGCATCAGGAATTGAAGAAGCGATTGCTGCGCGCGATCAATGAACGCGAAGCCTTGGCAACCAACACCGTTTCTGAAACCTCTTCAGCCACAAACGCCCC
>CAMLLE010000498.1 GCA_946480555.1 uncultured Verrucomicrobia subdivision 3 bacterium | reverse complement strand
GATCGTTTTCTTGGGAACTGCGCAGTAAGGATAGGCATGACTCACGCACTTTCTCCCCGTGTGCGATTCAATGAGGTTCTTCGATTCCGACAGTTCAGCGGTCACCCGCTCGTCGGCGAGGGTCGGAAGGCTGGGATGGGTCAGGGTGTGGCTGGCGATTTCGTGTCCTTTCGCCGAGGCGCTCTCGATCGTGGCCCACTGGGAAGTGGAGAGATTGCCGACGATGCAGAAGAATGTCGCCGGAAGACCTTTGGCATCGAACATCGGCTGCGCCACCGAGAACTGTTTCGGGGAGTTGTCGTCGAAGGTGTAGGAGACGGCGCTGGCGCGAAATCCACGCCACGTCGCCAGCTCGTATGGAGCGGGGATCGTGGCCGCAAACGTGACGCACGTCCATGCGTTCAGGATGAGCAGCGTCGCGGCCGGACAGAGCGCGCGAATCAGGCGAGAACTTCTCCCGCATTTTTCAGATTCAAACGAATACATGGATTAAAGGGTGGGCGGTTGTCTCAGTTCGACGGTGAAGCTGCATTCGGCGAATTCGTGGTGGGAATCAACCGGAGCAGCCCGAGCCGGTAGGGAAGCTGTGAGTAGCTCGCCGTGTTCTTCGCCGGATCGTATCCTTGGAACAAGAGCTGAAGGTTCTTCGGATCAATCGTCGGCGTTTCATCGTAGCCGTCCCGAATCAATTCGCCGTGACTGATGTCCCGCGTCCAAGGCGTCACGCCCGCCGCAAACTTGACGTTGTTGATGCCGGCAAACGGCTGCGCAAACGTCGTCGCCTCCGGTAATGGTTTCCACTCGCCATCGAGCCGGTCGGAAACCCAAGCCCGATAATAACGCGAGCCCGGACCGATGGCTTCCACCAGCGTCAAATAAGCGTTCGCACCCTTGATCTTGTACGTCATGCTGCCTTCGAAAACCCCTTCGCGCGAACCCTCGATCACTACCTCCGGATTGCTCATGCCCTTGGGAAAATCTTCAATCTTCGTCCGGCTGCGATACATGCGCCCGTTGTCGCCGGTGCAGAACAGGTAGGCGTGCGTGTCGTCGCAGATGATCCAGAAATCCAACCAGCTCCTGCCGACGCCCGGCGGATTGGTGGGAAAGAAATCAACCGGCTTGGTCCAGGTTTCCGGCTTCGCGAGATCGTCCGCCGTCGAATACTGCGGCTGCCCCGATTGAAAAATCAGATACCACTTTTTGTGCGGGCGGAAGTAGAAAACCTGCGGCGCACAATGGTAGCCGCGCAGGTCCGGATTCTCGTCCAGATAATACGGCTTCGCGCTGGCCGCATCCGCCCAGTCCGCGAAGTTCAGATAAACCATGCCCCACGCGCCATTGGTGTTGGCTGTCGTCGCATAGATGTGCCAGCGATCGTTGTAGCGAACAATGGACGGATCCTTCACCGACACGATGCCGCGCTCGTCCGAAATCGGTTTGACGACGGCGTCGCCCGTGGTCCATTGCAGCGGAGCATTCAACGGCGGCGGCACGGTGACGGTCGAATCGGCGGCAGAGAGTGCGCCAGACGAATTGACAAGGAGCAGCACGACCCCACCCATGCTCGCCGTTCTGCGACTCCAGACGCCAACGGTCCGTGGGAACATCTGCAATCTATACATCAAGTTGTTCATCGTTTTCATCATACAGTTCCAATCGTTTCAAACACGCGGGCCACAGTGAACCCGGAGACATTCATAACATTGGAGCAATCCCTCACAGCGGGAGGGAGCTCGCGGGACGATCCAGTTCCAACGCAATGACGGTGTCGATGTCGCTGCGCTGGTCGGGAGGCACGGACAGTTCGAGGCCGTTTTCGCTTTGCGAAACGCTCACTTCGCCTCCGGCCAAGACGGACGCCCGCAGCACCTTCGCCGGGAGCGGCGGCAATTTCAGTTTATCGCCAGCCCATTTGAGCACGTGGACATACACGATCTTGTCCCGGTGTGTGGACACGCCCCAGTCGCCGGGCTGAAACGGGCCGGGCCGCGTGCCATAGATCGCATCGCCGTGCGTTTCGAGCCACTTGCCCACCTCCATGAGACGTTCCACGTGAGTTGGCGGGATGACGCCATCGCGATCCGGCCCGACGTTGAGCAAAACATTGCCGCCGCGCCCGACGACGTTGACCAACATGCGGATCACGTCTTCGCGCTTCATCAAGTTCTGCCAGTTATTGAATCCCCATGAAGCCATGTTCAGGTTGAGGCACTTTTCCCAGGGAACATCGTTGACGATCGGGCCTTTGACGTCGTGCCCGCCTTCATCACATTGAAAATCCCCTTCCCAACCGGAACGCGGATTGATCACCGCCAGCGGCTGATGCTTCCGGACCATCTGGTTGAGCTTGATCGGCTCCCAAAACCACGCCGCATCGGCATCGGTGCCATTGTGCGCCAGCCAGCCGCCGTCATACCACAGCACGTCAATCCGGCCATACTGGGTCATCAATTCTTCGATTTGCCCGTAGCCCTGCTTTTTCATCAAGGCCGCATTGTCCGCCAGCTCCTTCGGTTTGAAGTATCCGGGGAATCGCCAGTCCATCGGCGAGTAATAGAGGCCAACCCGTAATCCTGCGTCGCGGCAGGCTTTAGTGTATTCCGCCACGAAATCGCGGTGCGCGGCGGTTTCCATGCTGTTGAAATCCCCGTGGCTCGCCGGGCTGTCCCACAACGCAAAGCCATCGTGATGCCGCGCGGTCAGCACCATATACTTCATGCCGGCGGCCTTGGCGACGCGCGCCCATTTATTGGCATCGAAGAATCTCGGCTTAAACTCGTCGGCCAGCTTCGCATATTCGGCGGCGGGGATTCTATCATTGTGCATCGTCCATTCGCCGCGCGCGGGAATGGCATACAGCCCCCAGTGAATGAAAAGGCCGAACTTGGCATCCTCCCACCACGCCATGTCCTTGCGATCTAGCTTCAACCCCGGCGCTTTCACGCCGTCGCGACTTTTGAAGACCAGACTGCTCTTCTGCTGCGACTTCAACTCGTCGCCCGCCATCGTTTCGGCGGCGGTTGCGTCGTTCGCAATCAGGAGTGCCGTAATGCAAAGGCCTGGAAGAATTCGTTCCGTCATCAACTTCATAAAAGGATTCTCAAACGTAATGGCAGACTGATTCAGCGCAGCAGCTCTCACTCTGGCGCGGAGCCCAGTCGCATTTGCAGAATGTGGACTGGCGCAGCGGGTTCACCGGAAGAGTCTTTGCGCGAAGTGATAAAGATTGCTGCCCCACGACACGCCATCGTGGCCGCAGTCGTCCACATTCCAAACGTGCGGAACTTCCTTTTCCTTCAAGTAGCGGTGAACGCGCTGG
>CAMLLE010000497.1 GCA_946480555.1 uncultured Verrucomicrobia subdivision 3 bacterium | reverse complement strand
CGGACGAGCACAACCAGATCGATATCCTGACTTCGGGTTTATCCTCGCTCCCGCCTTCCCGATTCTCTGATGATCAGTGGCTTCTGGGAGTTTGTAACCCGTTACAGTGGCGCAACCGTCCCCGACTTTCACGGGGTTCCCTGCACCTGGCTGTGTAACTGATGAGCTTGCGCTCACCGTTTTCAAAGAGCGCGTTGGTTTTAGGTGAGCGCGGCAAAGTTGCCAAGGAAAAGTTTTCAGGAAAAGTTTTCAGCGGGCGGTTGCAGTTGGGGTGGGTTGAATGCGGTGCATACGATTTGTCGTTCTCGTAATCGTTCTAGTCGTCGTCCTCGAAAACCTCAAACAATCGAGAGGAGGACGAGGACGCCGACGAGCATCCAATTCTGTCACGCCCTTGATATTTCCGCGCTGCGCGGGGTTGCCTCGGTTGTCACCAAACTCAGAACTTCTCCCGCCTTCTCGACAAAGCGTTGCTCTTTGCTAACGTTCGCGCCGTGAATTTCCTCGTGACTGGCGGCGCTGGCTTTATCGGATCGCACGTTTGCGAGCGCTTGCTGCTGTCCGGCCATTCCGTCTGGGCATTCGACGATTTGAATGACTTTTACGATCCGCAGCTGAAGCGCGCGAATATCCGCGACCTCCAGGCGCTTGCGAAGCCGTTTGAATTCGTCCAGGGCGACCTTACCGACCTCCACGCCGTCGAGGATCTGTTTGCGGACGTGGCGTTCGATCAGGTGATTCATCTGGGGGCGCGTGCGGGCGTCCGGCCGAGCCTCGAACAGCCCGCGTTGTATCAACGCGTGAATGTGGAAGGGACGGTGAATTTGCTGGAAGCCGGCCGAAAACGCGGCGTAAAGAAGTTCACTATCGCTTCATCGTCGTCGGTTTACGGCGTGAATTCCAAAGTGCCATTTTCTGAAGCCGACCCGATCTTCAGCGCGATTTCGCCGTACGCCGCCAGCAAGCTCGCCTGTGAAGCGTTGGGCCACGTTTATCATCACACGTATGGCTTTGATGTTGCGATGCTGCGGTTCTTCACGGTGTATGGGCCGCGGCAGCGTCCGGATTTGGCGATTCGGAAATTCACAAAACTCATCAGCGAAGGCCGGCCGATTCCGGTTTTCGGAGATGGCTCCAGTGCGCGGGATCACACGTTCATTTCGGACATTGTCGCAGGCGTGATTGCCTGCACGGACCGCGAGTTTGGTTTTGAGATTTTCAACCTCGGCGAATCGCAGACGATCACCTTGCGCCGTTTAATTGAATTGATTGAAGCGGCAGTGGGAAAAAAAGCGGTGATCGACCGTCAACCATTGCAGCCCGGCGACGTGCCGATTACCTTTGCCGACATCTCCAAAGCCCGAACCCGATTGGGGTACGATCCCAAAGTGAAGGTGGAGCAGGGGATTCCCTTGTTTGTGGACTGGTTCAAGAAAGCAGCTGTTTAATATGCCAAACCTCCCGCAGTTCGCGCGGCCGACATTCGAAGCAGCACTCGAAACCTGGAGACAGGTGCTTCGCGCGCGTGGATTACCGACGGACTTGATCTGGATTTTCGACGAGAACCTGATTTTTGAGAAGGACGCGGCTGGCCGCAGCCAGCTGGTTTTCCAAACCGAAGTGACGCCGCCACCCCCTGAAGCGGAACGGATTGCCTTCAGCTATTTTTCCGATTTCGAAGCACGACTGGTTTTTTACCGGGTCGGCTCCTCGAACGGCAAATCCGTTTGCCTGATGCTGTGTGACCCGTGGTTCGAAGGCCGGGGTGAAGCGGAAGGTTTCGTTCGCAAAGATGACTGGCTCATGGCGTTCTACCCGGGCCAGCCGGGAGAACTGGCGGAAACGAACGAAGCGGCGCGCTGGGAGAATCGGATTTTGAAAGATCGCCCGCTGCACGATCTGGACTTTTCTATGAGCCTTCGCGCCGTGCATGAGATTCTGGCCCATGGCCGGGTGCTGACGTCCTACGAACATTACGCCCTTCGGCTGCTGCATGGCTGGAGCAAGCTTCCCGAACAGCGCGCTCAATGAGCCTGACCCGGCATTGCTGGAAGTGCGGGATGGAATACAAGCTGTCCGGCTCGCCGGGCCGTTCCGAAACCTGTGAACGCTGCGGAGCTGACCTGAAGGTGTGCCAGAATTGCATAAGTTACGATCCCAAAGCAGCTTACCAATGCCGGGATCGGCGCGCGGAGCCGGTGGCAGAAAAAGAATCCGCCAATTACTGCGAGTACTTCGAAATGATCCGCCGCGAGTTTGTGAAGAAGGAAGACGCGTTCAGCCTGTCGCGTGAGGCCCAAGCCCGGGACGCCTTGAAGAAGCTCTTGGGCGACTGAGCTGGAGATTCCTGCACGAGATCCGGGCTGCTGGGAATGTAAGCCTTCCACGCCCGATGACAGGCACGCTACGTTCACGACGGATTCAGGAGGGTAATAAGTAAAAAATCATCAGAATTGATAGTGCAATATTTTCACTGTCGGTGGTATTTTCCTGAGCCATGAGAAGCACTGCCTACCCATCCCAAGGGCGTTCGCTCCCAAAGAATGCCTTCACCCTGATCGAACTATTGGTCGTCATAGCAATCATTGCAATTCTTGCTGCGATGCTATTGCCGGCCCTCAGCAGCGCGAAGAATCGCGCGCACATGACGATCGACCTGAACAACAACAAGCAGATATTGACCGCCACCGCGATGTACACGGCCGACAACCGTGAATTCCTGCCTTACACGGGCTGGAACGCCGGGTACAACAATTGGGCTTGGGGGACCGCGTTTCCGTTCGCTGCCGGAGGCAACGCTGCGAACTACGAAAACAATTATCAGACTCAGGTCAGACACATGCGCACCCCCGCCAATCCAAATAATCTTGGGCAACTGTGGGGAACTTTGAAGACCGAGAAGGTTTACATGTGTCCTTCCGACAAGCCGAACAACAACATCTTTTATGCGCGGAACCAATACGTCACCAGTTACATCATCAATGGATCCGTTTCGCGAGGCGGCGCCAAGACTCCGGCGGGAACAACTGACAAGGTCACCAGCCCGAAAATGAAGCCGCAAAACATCCTTTTCTGGGAAGCGGACGAAAAATTCGCGTTCCTGTTTAACGATCCCACCAGCTATCCGGATGAAGGCATTTCCGGGCGGCATGGCAAAGGCGCCACAGTTGGTTTGATCAGCGGCGGCACCGAGCGGATTCTTGTTAAGGAATTCTATACGGCCCACATGGCTGGGAATACGCGCGGTCACGGTGGACCAACTTATGTAGCGCCTATCTACGGCCCCAACAATCGGCTTTGGTACGCCGATCCGAACTACAGCTTCTGATTA
>CAMLLE010000496.1 GCA_946480555.1 uncultured Verrucomicrobia subdivision 3 bacterium | reverse complement strand
CGCAATCTCCTGTTCCACCACCTGCGCGTTGTGCAAAGCGTTGGTGTCGGCGGGATTCAACTCCGCTGCGCTGCGAAAATCCTGGGCCGCGCGCTGCCACTTGCGCAACGTCGTACCGTGCAGATCGAGAGCCGTCCGCACCGCATCAGTCGCAGATTTCAAAGCGCGTCTGGCGCCGCGTCCATTCATGTAAGCGGCGACCATTTCCTGAAGATCGTTTCCTTCCAACGCCGTTCTCGCCCGTGCTGCCGCCGCATCGCCCCACTGCGCCGCTGCCCGGCCGCGCGCGGCGGATAGATTTCCATCGGGCGATTTCTTCAACTGCTCCTGTCCCTGCCCGAACCGGGTGTGGCCGAGGTTGAACAGGGCCGGAACCTGGAAACGTTCCTCCTGCGATTGCAACGACTGCTGGAAGAGCGTTTCCGCTTCGCCGAGTTTCCCGGCGATCAGCTTCCGGGTGCCGAGGTTGAATTGCTCGCGCGGCGATTCAGGGATCGGTTCTGAAACCGACGGCGGTGAGTTGGTGAAATCCATGAACACGGGTTCAGCAGCGAATCCCGTGAACGAAACTGAAAATGCAACGAAACACCCCAGCCAGCAGCGGGCGGTTCTCAAGCTTCCAATCGAACGCAGAGACGCTGAGGACGCAAAGGACCTTGGAGAATTCATTGTGATTTCTCTGCGAATCTTCGCGTCCTCAGCGCCTCTGCGTTGAATCCATCGCGCAAGGAATCCCTGGTGGGATCCTCGTTCGACAGCCAACCAGCTTCGCTCTGATCTATGTTTGTCAGCGTTCATCCGTGGTCAGACGTTCGCGCGCCGGCGCCGGGTTCCAATCAAGGACTCCGCCGCCAGCAATACTAGCACGGCGGCGACCGGCACGTGGAAGCGATCTATGCCGAGCTTCCGCGCTGGTGAACCCGGCGTCTCGACCGAATCGGTTTCCATCGCGAGTTGCACCCGCGCGAGACCTTCGCCCAGCGGCCCGAGCGGGAAATAGGCTCCCTTCGTCGCCACGGCAATCGCCTTCAATGTGGTTTCATCCAGGCGGCTCCGCACCGGTTCGCCCTTGGAATCGCGCAGCCACTCCAGCTGATTCTGTTCGTTTACGATTCGGATTTCAGCGCCATTGGCAGTTCCGACGCCCAACGTGAAAACCACCACGCCATCCTTCGCCAGGCGCTCCGCAGTTCGGACGCCCCCTTGCTCCAGATCTTCGCCATCGGTCAGCAGCACGATCGTCTTGCGCCGGCTCTTCTTTTCCATGCCTTGAGCCGCTTCCGCCAGCGCGCGCCCGAGGTCCGTGCCCGGAACGGAAATTGTCTTTTCGTCCAGCGCACGGAGCGATTCTTCAAAGGCATCGTGATCGAGGGTGAGCGGGCATTGCAGAAACGCCTGACCGGCGAATGCGACAAGTCCGATGCGGCCATGCGGATGGCGTTGAACAAAGTCGAGCACCGCAAGCTTCGCGCGTGCGAGCCGGTTCGGCGAAACATCCGCCGCCAGCATGCTGCGCGAACAATCGATCGCGAACACGAGATCTTCGCCGAGCTCCTGCCGGGACAACTCCTGCGCGCCCCATTGCGGACGGGCCATCGCGATGCCAATGCCGATGGCAGTGAGAATTAGAAGCGCATTCTTGAAGGCACGACGCAAGCGGCTGTGTGAACGCGTGAGTTCTTCCAGCCGTTCCGCGGAAGCCAGCGCCCGGAGTTGCCGATGGCGGGCCCAGGCCGCGTATCGCATCAATGCCATCAACAGCAGCGGCGCAATGACAGCGAGCCAGAGCCAGCGCGGTTCGGCGAACTGGAAATCGTTCATGCGAAGCCTCCTGCCATTTTCCCCGCGAGTGGCTGCCGCCGGGGACGGCCACATTCCGCATTCTCAGACAGATTCTTCCAGAGAAGAGAAGTCAGAGACTCCTCACGTCGTCTCCTACAGTATGATGCATTCCTCATGGCACCCTCCTGAAACGCGTGTTCGCGAGCACGATTTCCAACAGGAACAGTGCGCCTGCGGCCAGCAACGGCCATTGGAACAACGGTGTGTATAATGTGTATCGGCGCAGCTTGATCTCCGTCTTCTCCAGCTGATCAATTTCGTTGTAGATATTCTCCAGCTCCGTGCGGTTCTTGGCGCGATACGACTTTGCGTTGGACAGCGCAGACATCCGGCTGAGCACGGAGTAATTGGCCGGTTGCAGCACCAGCGTCCACTTCACGTTTCCGTTGGGGTCCAACCGAAGCTTTCCGGTCGAAGGTTCGAACTCTGGCAACTGGCAGGGTTCTTCGACACCGATGCCGATCGTGTAAATCTTCGCACCCAACGATCCCGCAATCTGCGCCGCTGGAATGGGATCAATGTCGCCGCGGTTGTTGTCGCCGTCGGTCAGCAGAATGATGATCCGGCTCTTGCTGTCGCGCGTGGATTTCAGGCGTTTGGCCGCAATGGCCGTCGCGTCCCCGATTGCCGTGCCGAGTTCGCGGATCATGCCGATATGCATGCGGTCGATGTTCTGGATCAACCAATCGTGATTCAGCGTGAGCGGGCTGGCGAGATACGGCACGGCCGAAAAGACAACGAGTCCCAGGCGGTCGTTCGGACGTTTGCGGACAAAATCCTTCAGGACGGAGGAGGCGATGTCATACCGCGTGACGCGCTCGTTGGGTCCGCTCATGTCGAGCGCCATCATCGACCACGACAAATCCAGTACGAGCATGATGTCCACGCCGCTGGTTTGGGATTCCGTTTTGTCATTGGCGAAACGCGGGCCCGCGAGCGCGATGATGCACAGCGCGATCGTCAGGAGCCGGAGAAACCAAAGCATTCGCCCGGCGGCCGCGCGTGCCTGCGTGCCGATGGCGCGGGCGATTTCCGCACTGGAAAAGCTGAGCGCGGAATGCTTGCCGATCTTGCCGTGCAACAGCGCGTAAACTGGAAGCAATGCCAGCAGCGCGAGCAGCCACGGATACTGAAACTGGAACTCGCCGCTCATGAGTACACAGGTGGCTGGCTGGCACTCGCCTGATCCAGTGCCGCGCGACGGCGTTCGCACGCTTCAAACAATTCCAGCGCGCGACGCAGCGGTTCCACATCAGGAGTCGTCCCCGGCGCGAACTTCAGCCGATCGCAGTGCTGAAAGTAGGCCGCGAGCTCCGAAGCGAGTAAGTTTCCGATACGCGAGTTGGTCTGAAGGTGTGAACTCAATTGGCGCGTGGTCAGTTCTTCAGCAGGCAATCCGAAGCCATGCGTCAAGTAAGCTCGGAGATGTCGGGTGGCACGAACGACAGCTTCGGAGTTCGGCGGCGACTCGAGAACGGACTTCAATTCGC
>CAMLLE010000495.1 GCA_946480555.1 uncultured Verrucomicrobia subdivision 3 bacterium | reverse complement strand
TTGGGAATCTGCGGCTGAAACAGATGTTGCGAATTCTGCAAACCGGCAAGAAGCGGCCGCCGCACCTGGACGCAAACTACATCGAGGACGCCGCATTGCTGCTGGTCTCGCGATTGTCAGAAGACGGTTACCTCGAGCCGAGGATCACGGCGCGGCTGATTCTGGACGACGGCAGCCAGCAATCGTTCGTCTGGGATGAAGCAGTGGAGGAGCCTTTGCCGCGGCCGCTGACGGCGGCCGCGGTTCATTTCGAAATCGAGCCGGGCGTCTTCTATCACTTCGACCAGCTGGAATTCGACGGCTTGACGGCGATTCCAGAGAAGAAGGCGCGCAGTTACTTCGTGCAAACCGGCGGCCTGCTCTCGCTGAAACGCAATCGAGTCTTCGCACCGGAAGCCATGGATCGCAGCGTCGTAAATCTCACTGCGGAATTGCAGCGGCTCGGTTATCAGAATGCCACCGTGACGGCCACGAATTTTCACGCGGACCCACGCACAGGCGCGGTGGATGTGCGGATTGAAGTGCGCGAGGGCCCCATGTTCATCGTACGCTCGGTGTTTCAGGAGTTGTTCATCGAGACGAACACGGCGCCCGCTTCGTCGCGCCTGGTGCATCCGCTGGAGCCGTATTCGAAGGTTTGGGAACAGGATCACGCACAAAGTCTGCGAACGAATTATTTCCAACGCGGTTACCCCGACGCATGGGTCGAACTCGCCACGTTGCGCCAGGTGCAAACCAACAATCGCGTTGAGCTCGACATGAAGGCAGTGGTGAAAACCGGGCCGCGCATTCGGGTCGGCAACATTGGATTCACTGGCAACGAGCGGACGAAGGACGTGGTGCTGGAACGGCGCCTGCCGCTGGACGACGGCGACTGGCTCAATCGCATTCGCGCGGAACAGGGCAGGTATCGTTTGTCACGGCTGGGCGTATTCGACTCGGTGGAGTTGAAATACGAGAACGTCGATGAAGGGACGCGGAACATCACTTACGTGCTGGATGAGGGAAAGCAGATCGACGTAAGCCTGCTCTTCGGCTGGGGCAGCTATGAATTGCTGCGCGGCGGCGTGCAGGTGGATCAATACAACGTCCTCGGTCGCGCCCATCACCAGCGGCTCAAGGCAATCCAGTCATTCAAATCGTCGAGTGCGGATTACACCTACACGATGCCGGAGTTCTTCGGCGAAAACATGGACGTCTTTCTCAATGCAAACGGGTTGCGGCGCGAAGAAGTGTCGTTCACGCGGCTGGAATACGGCGGTGGCGCGGGCGTGCGGAAATATTTCCGCGATATCCACACGGACATCAGCACGCGTTACAACTACCAGATTTTGCAGGCGCAGGATGTGGATCCGGACCTCGCAGCGGAAGATGTCGGGCTGAGCGATTCCGCGGCGGCGGCGATCATCACCGATTTCAATCACGACATGCGGGATAATCCGCTGTATCCGCGCAAGGGTCACAAGCTGTTTGCAAACGTGGAACTCGCGACGGATTACCTTGGCGGCGATGTGGATTATCAACGTCTGGAACTTTCCGGAGCCTGGCATTGGCCGCTCAGCGATGCCCAATGGATTCACTTTGGCGCGAGTCACGGATTGGTGGCGACGCTCGGAAGCACGGCGGAAGACTTGCCGTTCAATCGCCGTTTCTTTCCCGGCGGCGAAAACACCGTGCGCGGTTATCAGGAAGGCGAAGCGGCACCCCGAAATGACGAAGGGAAAGTGATTGGCGCAGAAACGTATCTGCTGGGCAATTTTGAATTCGAACAAGGACTGACGCCCACGTGGTCAATCGTGACGTTTGTGGATGCAGTGACGTTTGCACGGCGGCTGGAAGATTATCCGGGCACGGAGACACTGCTGTCCGTCGGCGGCGGTCTGCGATGGAAAACCTTCATTGGTCCCGTGCGCGTCGAGTACGGGCACAACCTCAATCCGCGCCGCGGCGATCCGGTCGGGACGCTGCACTTCTCCCTCGGTTTTCCATTCTGAATGTTCGTCCTCGTGCTCGTTCTCGTCGCCGTCCTTCGTCCTCGTGAATTGATCGGCGCTCCGATTCACTTCGCCTTTCGCTGCGTCCCCTTCATTGAGCGTCGAACGGTTTTCGGTTCTTGGCCATTTCTTGGCTCGTTGGACAATAACTGTCTAGTGACGGTCTGCTCCATTTTCTCCACACTTCCGCCGCAAGTTCGCCCATGCCACTCATGACTATGCAGACTCGATTTGACCTTACGCAGACGGACATTCCGAAATCCTGGTACAACCTGCTGGCTGATTTTCCCGAACCGCTGTCTCCACCCTTGCATCCCGGAACAAGGCAACCGATGCCGCCGGAAGGTCTGGAAGCGATCTTCCCGAAGAATTTGATCGAGCAGGAAGTCAGTTCAGATCAATGGATCGAAGTGCCGGAAGCGGTGCGCGACATCTACGCGCTCTGGCGTCCGACGCCGCTGTTGCGCGCGGTGCGATTCGAAAAAGCGCTGAACACCCCCGCGCATATCTACTACAAATACGAAGGTGCGAGTCCGGCCGGCAGTCACAAGGTAAACACGTCCGTGCCGCAGGCTTATTTCAACAAGATCGCCGGCACGAAACGGCTCGCGACTGAAACTGGTGCCGGGCAGTGGGGCGCGTCGCTGGCGTTTGCGTGCAGCTTGTTCGGCCTGGAATGCAACGTTTACATGGTCAAGGTCAGCTACGATCACAAGCCGTATCGCCGAATGCTGATGCACACCTGGGGCGCAAGCGTCCACGCGAGCCCGAGCAACCTGACTGACTACGGACGCAAGCTGCAGGCGGAGGATCCGCATTGCCCGGGCAGCCTCGGAATTGCGATCAGCGAAGCGATTGAAGACACAGCGAAGACTCCGAACACCAAATATGCGCTCGGCAGCGTGCTGAACCACGTCTGCCTGCATCAAACGGTGATTGGCGAAGAGGCAATCCGACAAATGGAACTCGCGGGCGAAACGCCGGATGTGGTTGTGGGTTGCTGCGGCGGTGGCAGCAATTTTGCCGGCCTGGCGTTTCCATTCATGCGCTTGAAGATCAAGAATGGATTCGCTGGTCGCATCGTGGGCGTGGAACCCTCCGCCTGCCCGACGCTGACAAAGGGCGAGCTTCGTTACGATTTTGGCGACACGGCGGAAACGACCGCTCCCGTCACGATCAGTGATCGGGACGAATTTACAGTCGAACTCGCGTCCCGCGAGAATCTGCGAAAAAACCCTCATAAACACGTCCGACCCCTTGCCCGGACGCGCGAATTCGGGTTACCTAGGGAAGTGATTTCGGCGACTCGCACTCGCCGCCGCGTCATCCCGACCCCACC
>CAMLLE010000494.1 GCA_946480555.1 uncultured Verrucomicrobia subdivision 3 bacterium | reverse complement strand
CGTCTGTATCGGGCGCTGGGACCAAATCTGGATCGTGCGTTCCAGGACGGAACGCATCACAACAACTATGGCAGCTATGAACTGGCGAAGTGCGTGGTGCTGGGGATTCAGGAAGCGACGCTCGGACTGGCGCTGCATGTTGTTTCCGGCTTCAGCTTCGATCCGGCAGATCCTGATTCGCCGGACGGCTTTCAGATGCCCGCAAGCCCGAGCCGGGTGACGGAAAAGCCGCTGGGAGATTGAGGTTTGCAGCCGCACAGGGTGGAAAAGAAATCTCACACAAGGAAACGAAGAACCGGTCCTCGAACACCAGGGGACCATTCGACAACGAACATTCAACGCTCAACATTCAGGGCAGGTTGCCTGGCCCAGGCAACCCCGCGCTGCGACGCGCAAGCTGCGCGATCTGGAACTTTTGCTTTTCCGACGCGGCGTTCCGCCGGCGATCAAACGTGCCTGGCGAGTTCTGCCTGGCTAGCGGCTAGGACTTCCTTGTGCAGCGAATGGCCGTGCGAATCGATCGTCACGACGGCCGGGAAATCCTTCACTTCAAATTCCCAGATCGCTTCCGGCGCGCCGAACTCATCCATCATGTAAACGTTCTTCACGCGAACGATCCGTTCGGCCAGCACCTGGGCCGCGCCGCCGATGGCGTGCAGGTAAACACATCCGTAATCGCGGCAAGCGCCCAGGGTCCTGTCGCCCATGCCGCCCTTGCCGATGACGCCACGAATGCCAAAGTCGCGGATCACCTGCCATTGGTACGGTTCCTCGCGAATCGAAGTTGTCGGACCGGCGGCGACGCATTTCCACTGCCCTTGCTCGTCTTTGATGACCACGGGACCGCAGTGATAGAGGATTCCGTCCTTCAGATTGACTTCGTCCGGGAGCTTGCCCCCTTCGTGCAGGTATTTGTGTACCGCGTCGCGCCCGGTGAAAACGGTGCCGGTGATGGAAACTTCGTCGCCAACTTTCAGTGCACGAATGGCGGCATCCGAGATCGGAGTATTGAGGGAAATCATGGTTTCAGGAGTTGAAGTTGAGCGCGTTCAATAGAGCCATTTCTGAATCTCACCGGCAGCATTCAAGGTGACGCCGTGGCGGCGAAACGCCCAGCACATGTAACTGACGCTGACGAAATACGACGCCGGCACGCGGTTCAAGACACCGATCTTGGCGCCGAGCAACGTCGTGTTGCCACCGAATCCCATCGGTCCAATGCCGAGTTTGTTGGAGGTGCTGACAATGTCCTTCTCAAGTTCGTCGAGTTCAGAATTGGGATTGCTGTCATCAAGCTTGCGCAACAACTGCTGCTTTGAAGCTTCGTATCCGGTCGCGCGATCGCCGCCAATGCAAATTCCCAGCACGCCCGGGCCACAGCCTTTGCCCTGGGCCTGGAGCACCGCGTCGAGAATCACTTTGCGGCACCCGTCAAGGTCACGGTTTGCCTTCAGCTTTTCATTCGGCAGCGAGTATTGCGCGCCGACATTTTCGCAACCGCCGCCCTTGAGCACGAGGCGCACGTTCACCTCCGGCGAACGATGTTGATGGAAATGAAGCGTCGGGGCGCCCGGACCGAGATTCGTGCCGTCGTTCTTGCCCGTGATGGAATCGACGGAATTCTGCCGGAGGAAACCCTTCTTCGTCGCAAGCTTCACCGCTTCGCGCGCTGCTTCCTCAAACGCGATCTGATCGTAACCGATGGGGCAATCGACGTAGAAGATCACCGAGCCGGTGTCCTGGCAGATGGGCTGGGACTTGTTCTTCGCGAGGGCAATGTTCTGTTCAATGATCTGGATCGCGCTTTCGGCGATCGTGCCCTTCTTCTCATGTTCCAACGAACTGGTGATCGCGCGATGGACGTCATCGGGAATCTCGGCGGAGGTGCGGCGGATCAATTCCAGCAGTGAATCTTGCAAAGCATTCATTCGAGCCGGGAAAGTAAGCAGCGAGGATTTGCAAGTCAACTGAGGCAGCCAGTTAACAGCACAGCTGAAACTCAGTGTTTGGTGAAGTATTGCTCGAACGGCTGCAGCACGCCGAGCTTGAGCAGGACCACGATCAGGACGGTGTAAGCGAGCGAGATGCCGACGTCCTTTGCCAGGTCGCGCCGGGAAAATTTTTTCTCTTCCGCAGAGACAATTTTGCGAACGCCTTTGTGCATGAGGAAAAAACCGAGCACGTTCGTAAGCCAATATCCGAGCACCAGCGCCACCTCGAACGCAGCGGGATGAATGAGACTCACCAGCCATGCGAATGCCAGCGCGAGCGGAATGTTCACGAACAGATCGTTCCACCATGAGAGCGGCGACAGCATGAAACCGATCACGGTCAGCAGGCTGCCATAGATTTTTCGCTTAACAGGCATTGGTCGCAATTTGAGCAATGAAACCGCGTTCTGAAAGTGGCAACCTCCGGCATGATTGCGTACAACACAACGGCGCTGAACCGATCAACGATTCAGCGCCGGAAAATCGCAGGGACCGACTAGGCCTTGGCAGCGTCCTTCTTCCAGGTGCGCTTCGCGGCTTTGACCACGAGGCCTTTCTTGATCGCGCTGGCAGCGACGCGAACATAACGGACTTCCCCGTTCGGCATCACGGCCTTGACGCGCTGCAGGTTTGGCATGAAGCGGCGCTTGGTGATGGCGGTGACGTGCGTGCCGATACCGCCGGACTTCTTGGATTTACCGGAGCGCCAGATGATGCTGCCCTTCATGGGGCGCTTGCCTGTCAGTTTACAAATACGTGCCATAAAAGCTCTTTCTCAAAAAAGGAGCCGAGAACCTACCAGTGGAAACCGTCGTTGCAAGCACATTCTCCGCCGTTTTCGCTTAATATTTCACGCGTCAGTTGCCGGACCAGACCCGCTCAATTTCGTCGGAGATTGGGTGGCGAGGAATCGGGCCACGGCTTCAGTGCGCGAATTCACGTGCAGCTTCTCAAAGACGTGCTTCAGGTGACTGCACACAGTGTCGATGCTGATCTCCAGTTTATCGGCGATCAGCTTGTTGGGAAATCCCTGCGACAACAGCCGCAGGATTTGTTCTTCGCGCAAACTCAGGCGCGCGAATTCACCGCGGTCCTTTGGCTTCTGGCGGAAGCGTTCGATCACCCGGCGCGCAATCTGGCTCGTCATCGGAGCGCCGCCGCCCACGACGTCCATGATTGCCTCGCGCAAATCAGACGGCTTCGTTCGCTTGAGCAAATATCCGTCAGCGCCCGCTTCCAGCGCCATGAACACCAGTTCCTGGTCATCCATGGCGGTGAGAATCACGATCTGCGTGTCCGGCAGCAGTTCCTTCAAGCGGGCGGTGCATTCGATGCCGGACAT
>CAMLLE010000493.1 GCA_946480555.1 uncultured Verrucomicrobia subdivision 3 bacterium | reverse complement strand
GCGCTCGAACCGAATGACTCCGCGCGCTATTACGGCTTCCGATGTGTGGCGATTCGAAAAGGCGCAGAGCGATGAGCGGCATGCGGATTCAGTTTGGAGGGGCAGGCTTCGATCGAATTCGAACTCGATTCGTCGCTGCTCTCGCACTGATGTTCGGCCTGATGCGAGTTCTCGCGCACGATCCCTTCGATTGCTCGGCGCGAATGGAAGTCGGCCCGGAACGGATCGATCTGGCGGTCACGCTGGGTGTCGATGCGGCGCGGCATGTTCTGGCGTCCAGCGGAATGTCATCGAACGAAGTGGCGTTTGCTCTTCGCCCGCGCGGACCGCGTGCTTTCCTGACCCTGCCGCCCGAGATTTCGAAGAGATTTTTCGTTCTCAATCAGGGCGGCGAAGAGATCGTGGCAACCAATGCCGTCGAACTTTCCGAAGGCATGGAAGTGATTTTCACATTGTCGTATCCGCGGCCGGCCGCCGGAATCGTCGATGTCCGCGCCGCGTGCTACGAATCAATTCCGGAAATCCGGAATGGTTCGCTGGTGGCATACGATGAATCCGGGCAACAACTGGGAATCGCGCTGCTTTCGCGTGCTTCGGTCACGGCTCAAGTGCGAATTCCGGAAACGGGCACGCCCGTCGCCAGTGAAGCGCCGATCGAGAATTTGAATTCTCCCTCAGACACTTCCGTTCCGGTTGAAGCCGTTCCTTCATCGCCGTCTTTCACGCAGTTCTTCAAGCTCGGCGTCGAGCACATCCTGATCGGATTCGATCACCTGTTGTTTCTCGTCGCGCTTCTGATCGGAGTTCGAAAACCCCTCGGCATGCTTGGAATCATCACCTGTTTCACGCTGGCCCATTCCGTCACGCTGGCGCTGGCGGCGCTGAATCTGGTGAACCTCTCGCCACGCGTCGTGGAACCGCTGATTGCCGCGTCGATCATCGTCGTGTGTGTCGAGAATTTCTTCCGCCGGGACGTTGTCGCCGACCGGCTTTGGCTCGCGTCCGGATTCGGATTGATCCATGGATTCGGCTTCGCCGGTGTGCTGCGCGAAACCGGTTTTTGGGAGTCAGGTGCGTTCATCGCGCTGCCGTTGTTGTCCTTCAATCTTGGCGTTGAAGCCGGCCAGATTGCGGTGGCCGCCGTTGTTCTTCCGCTCCTGTTTTCAGTCCGGCGTTGGAAACCCTTCGAGCGCTTCGGCGCGACTGCAATTTCCACGGCTGTCATTTTGATCAGCAGTTACTGGCTGCTGGAACGCACTGTGTTGTCCCGTTAGTTTCATGAGGAGCCACGCCGCTTTGAAAACTTCGAATCCGCTTCTGTTTCTGCTGCTCGTTCTCGCATCGAGTTCAATTGTGCACGCCCAGCGCCAATCCGAAAATCTCGGCCGCGGTGTTGTGGCCGTGCGCACCGGCACGTCCAGCGCTTACGTCGGCTGGCGCCTGCTCGCGACCGATCCGGAGAACCTCGGATTCAACGTTTATCGTTCCCAAAACGGCGGTGCGGCGGTGAAGCTGAATTCACAGCCGATCACCAACACGACGGATTACATCGATGCCACCGCGACGCTGAGCGTGTCGAACGCGTGGTTCGTGCGGCCGGTGTCGAATGCCGTCGAACTCGCCGCCAGCGCGCCGTTCGGATTCGCAGGGAATGCGATTGTGCCCCGAGATTTTCAAAACAAGCTCGGGCCCTACGTCCGGGTTCCGCTGCAGCCGGTTCCCAACGCCAGCTATTACACGCATCACGTCTGGCCGGGCGACATTGACGGCGATGGCGAGTATGACTTCGTCGCCACACGGCTGCCGAACGCTGGCGGCGTTTCTTACGTGGACGCGTATTTGCGAAACGGGACGTTTCTTTGGCGGATGAACATGGGACCGATCAGCGACACGGGCGGCGATTTTCCACCAACCGGAGTCAGCGCGGGACACTCCGATAATGTCACGGTGTTCGACCTGGACGGCGATGGACGGGCGGAAGTTCTGGTTCGAACCGCAAACGGCGTAACAGTGACAAATGCCGCGGGAACTGGGGTCGCGTCCATTGTCGCCGGCAACAATCTCACGCAGTTCATTTCCGTCATCGATGGCCAGAGCGGTGTTGAGAAAGCGCGGATGGTCCTGCCCAATCCAGTGCCTTCGGCAGGTGCGATGAGTTCGCACTTTGGAATCATGTTTGCCGACGGTGTGCGGCCGAGCCTGGTCGTGGAATCGATCAATCGCGATGCCAACGGCTGGTTTTATTTGAGCGTCACGTGCTGGGATTACCGTGACGGGCAGTTGAGAATGCGCTGGCTTTGGACGCCGCCAAATGACGGTCGGAACTATTCGCGCGCGCATCAGATTCGGATCGTCGATCTGGACAATGATGGGCGGGACGAGTTTTGCGAAATCTCGTTCGCTTTGCGTGACGCTGGCGATCACGCCGAAACGCTGTTCAGCAACGAACTTCTGCATGGCGATCGTTTTCACATCACGGATCTCGATCCGGATCGCGCGGGCCTGGAGAGCTTCGCGATTCAGCAGGACAATCCCAACCTGCTCGCCACCGCCTTGCACGACGCGGCGACGGGCAAAATGATCAAGAAATGGTACGCTGCGGGCGTCGTCGATGTGGGGCGTGGCAATGCTTCGGACATCGACCTGAACACACGCGGGGTGGAAGTTTTTTCCACGATGCCCGGTCTCTGGAGCGCGCAGGGCAAGCTCGTGAATAACAGCCCGCCGTATCCGAACTTCGGCCTCTGGTGGGATGCGGACCCGGCGCGTGAGCAGCTCGACGATGGCAAGATCGACAAGTATGGCGTCGGCCGGATTCTCAGTCCCTATAACATGGCCAGTCCGGCGCTCGACGGCGCCCGCACGTGGCGCAATGCCCAGCCGCTTTATGGCGATCTGTTCGGCGACTGGCGTGAGGAGGTTTTATTCGAAAGCACCGACGCAAGCAGCCTGATCATCTTCACGCCGGTTTCGGCGGCGACGAATCGCCTGGTTTGCCTGGCTCAGAATCCAGCCTATCGCGCTGGCATGACGGTGAAGGGCTACATGCAATCGATCTGGCCGGACTTTTACCTTGGGGCAGGAATGGGAGTTCCTCCGGTGCAACCGGTTTCTGACGCGCACCTCGTCTGGCGCGGCGATGGCGTGGCGAACAACTGGGACGTCTCGGCAGCGAACTGGATGACGAACAATCTCTGGGTTTCCAACACGACGGCGGTTTCGTACTTCCCCGGCGCATCCGTTCTGTTCAGCCGAACCGGATCAAACACCGTGCCTGTGACATTGAACGGCACGTTGGCGCCCTCCGCAGTGAAGGTGCATTCCGCGACCGATTACATTTTCAACGGC